>CBINJX010000406.1:0-5434 GCA_966251085.1 uncultured Verrucomicrobiales bacterium | reverse complement strand
AATGACGAATGACGAATGACGAATGACGAATGACGAATGACGAATGACGAATGAGCGAAGCTTCGCGCCCAGTTGTTCGGAGTTGGGCATTCGGACTTCCTTCGAGCTTCGTCATTCGGATTTCGTCATTTCCTCCGCGCCTAGAATCACGCGCTCTTCGTCGTCGGTTTCCCCTGCATGTGGTTCAGCACACGCATGAGGGCCGAGTAGATCTCGCTCGGCCCGAGCCCCTTGCTCACGTAGCCGTTGGCTCCGGCTTTCCGGGCCGTCTGCATGGCAGTTTCATCATAACCGAGACCGGTAAACATTACGATCGGGAGGTCGGCGAACTTTTCCCGGATCATGGAGATGAGCGAGAGGCCATCGATCTTCGGCATGCCGATGTCGAGAATCACGGCGTCGCATGCATTGACGTCCAGCCAGGAGACCACTTTTGAACCGTCGGTCAGGGAAAACGCGTGGTGTCCCTTATCCCTCAGGTAAGTCGTGAGGAAGCGGTTCAGGAGCTGATTGTCGTCAACAACGAGGAAATTCATGAAGGCGGCGAAGTTAAGAATGAGAGTAAGCAGCGGGCGTGCCACTGTTGATCTGATATCCGAGTTTCATCGGGGGGATGGATTTCTACAGGAATCGCATCATTTTTGCCCTCGCCAAGGTACATTCCGCACGCGCAATTCTTTTTTTACTTCCCATAACCAATGTCGAAGCTCGATCCGTTGCGTCAGGCTGTAGCCGTATCTCCCACGAATGTCCCGTTGCTGCTGCTCCTCGCGCAGGCTTGCCTCGACGAGTGGGCCCTGGAGGAGGCGCGTGGCGCCTATGAAAAGGTGCTCGCTCTCGAACCTGGGCGCGTGGAAGCGCGGCTCGGGGTTGCTCGTTTGCTGCATCTCGATGGCAAGATCTCGGAAGCCATCGTTCGGGTGGAGTCGATCGTCGCGGAGCATCCGCAGAACGTCGCGGCGCTGATTCTCCTGAGCCGTCTCTATCTGGGGGAGGGGAACCGTGCCGCTGCTCGCTCCCACTATGAACAGGCGATGGCCTTGGAGCCGGCCAGCAAGGACACGGCTCTCGAGCGGGAGCTTTACCCGGGTGGTGGTGCGAAGCCTGAGACTCCAAAAGAGGAGCCCGATAAGATTTCCGTCGCCGGTTCCGGCTGGCATGTGGAGGATGACGAAGAGGAAATGAGTTCCGGTCCGTCCTCAACGGATGTGGAACGGCCGACATTAACCTTTGCAGACGTGGGGGGAATGGATTCCGTGAAGGAGGAAATCCGGATGAAGATCATCCATCCGCTCAAGAATCCGGACCTCTTCCGCGCTTACGGAAAGAAGATAGGCGGAGGTGTCCTGCTCTACGGGCCGCCGGGATGTGGAAAGACACTGCTCTCCCGGGCAACCGCGGGGGAGATCCAAGCCAACTTCCTCTCGATTGGTATTCACCAGATTCTCGACCTGTATCTGGGAAATTCGGAGAAAAACCTGCACCAGCTCTTCGAACTGGCCCGCAGTCACGCCCCTGCGATCCTCTTTTTTGACGAGGTCGATGCGCTCGCCGCGGATCGAAATGACCTCAAGCGCTCTGCGGGACGGACATTGATCAACCAATTCCTCGCGGAGATGGATGGGAACGTAGGCTCTAACGATGGCCTGCTCATTCTTGGCGCTACCAATGCCCCGTGGCACCTCGATCCGGCATTCCGTCGGCCGGGACGCTTTGATCGGATTCTCTTCGTGCCGCCGCCGGATGAACCAGCTCGCCGCTCGGTGATCGAGGTGATGGCGAAGAACAAACCGGTGAACAAACTCGACGTCGCTGCCGTGGCAAAGAAGACGAAGGACTTCTCCGGTGCGGATCTCAAGGCCGTCTTCGATATGGCCATCGAGCGTTCCCTCGCACGAGCGATGCAGGAGGGACGGGTAATTCCGTTGACCACGGATGACCTGGTGAAGGCTGCCAAGGATGTGAAGCCCTCGACCCGTGCGTGGTTTGAGA
Source organism: uncultured Verrucomicrobiales bacterium (assembly GCA_966251085.1). GTDB lineage: Bacteria > Verrucomicrobiota > Verrucomicrobiia > Chthoniobacterales > Chthoniobacteraceae > CBINJX01. Next base: position 3,442 of record CBINJX010000406.1, on the reverse strand, counting down.
GCGCGAAGAATTACGCGATGTATTCGAACCAGGGCGGCTTCTACGATGACGTGCTGGAGTTTCTGGGAATCAAGAAATGAGGGACACCAGCGAATCGGGCGGCTCAAGGCATAAAGAAAGTAATCAGTGAGTCAGTAATCAGTAATCAGTTCTGACTCCGCCCCTCCTGCACCCGTTCCGATCTGCCCTTGCACGGCTCTCAACTCGACACTCTCAACCATTAACTTTCAGAGAACAATGAGCGAAACTTTCTCTTCCGGGCACATGCTCCGTGGTCTGCAGTTGAAGGAACTCGGTCGCTATGCTGAGGCGGAGAAGGCTTTCCGTGAGGCACTGGGCGAAAATCCGAGAGATGCCTTTGCGCTGAATCAACTTGCCGGGTGCTTGTTTCATCAGACCGGGCGGCAGACTGAGGCTCTGACGGTGATCGACGATGCGATCTCCATCGAGCCGACGGAAGCGGAGCATTTCGTTTTACGCGGCTTTATTCTTTGCGGATTGGAACGTCCCAAGGAAGCGCTCGCCGCCGCCCGCCAGGCGTTGGAGTTGGATCCGTACTCCACTCTTGCATTTACTGCGGAGGCGCAGGCGTATCTGCAGATGGAGCGTTGGGCGGACGCCGAGGCCTCGGCTCGTAAGGCGCTGGCGATCGATGCCGATAACTCGCTTTCGGCCAACCAGCTTGCCCAGGCATTGCGCCTCCAGAACAAGCTGGCCGAGAACGCCTCGCATCTCGCAGGGATGCTCGAGCGGGATCCTGAAGATCCATTTACTCATGCAAACGCAGGCTGGGCGGCGCTCCAGCGTGGGCAGCATCGTGAGGCGGAGACGCATTTTCGCGAAGCTCTGCGGCTGGACCCGGAATTTGATTATGCGCGGGAGGGGCTCCTCAACAGCTTCCGCGCCCGGTCCCCGCTTTATCGCGGATACCTGAAGTATTGCTTCTTTATGCAGCGTCTCAGCGGCGGTGCGCGGTGGGCGGTGATCCTCGGCTTGTACTTTGGACAGAAGTTGGCCCGTGCGATTTTCACGGGGCCCTACAAGATGGTCGGCATTGGAATCGCCGCACTCTACTTCTTGCTGGTGCTCTGGGTCTGGGTTGCGAAGGGCGTGGGCAATTTCATCCTGCTCTTCGATAAGTTCGCGAAACATGCGCTCCGCCGAAACGAAAAGATCGAGGCGGTGATGGTCGGAGGTGGAGTTTGTGGCGGGATCGTACTTCTTGGAGCTGGAGTTGCCGTGACTGCGATGCCCCTAATCGTGCTTGGTATCGCTTTCCTTGCGGCGGCATTCCCGTTCTCCATGACTTTTACGAACGATTCGCGCCTCGGTCGTGCTCTCTTCGGAGGGATTGGTGTCCTGACGTTGGGGGCGGCAGTGCTCGCGGCCTCATTGTCGTTTGTATCCCAGGAGACGACGGAGATCGCCATGACCTTCTTCGGGCTCGGAGTCATTGCTTGCGTCATCTGTACCTGGCTGGGAAACATCCGGGCACTGAGGCGGTAGAGAACCGCTCGTGTACTGGCGCGCAGAGCCGTTAAAAGCTCACCCGCCTCAAAGAGGGCATCGGCTCGGAGAGCGCGGCGTAGAGCCTGTGTCGAATCTCAGTGAGTGCTTTCCTGAGGCGAATGCTATCTGCCGCCAGCACCCGAATACCCCATCCGCCTGCTGCTAACGCGCTGCAACCGATCCATGTATCGGCCGTGTGCAGATCGTGGAGTGCCCGCCAGATACTGCTGCTCTCGTCCAATGCAGGCGTGAATACAAACCCACTCGCGTAATACGCCGTCGGGAACTGTGCCTGGAGTGTCTGCACGCCTGGTTCGCCGGGAACGAGCCGATAACGCTCGCGTACTGCGAGTGTGTCCCCGAAGAGAACCTTCGTAGACCAATCCAGCTCGGAAAACGCGAACACCTCGCCCGAAGCCACACGGCCCGGGGCGAGCAGTTCCCAGAGCATTGCTGTTCCGCCGGGCTCAACCCGGAGTACGGTTTCCTGCCGATACCGCGTCCCTCCCTGCGGGATGAACAGCTCGGGCCAATTCTCAAGCCAGCTGCCGGCTTCGACTTGGAATTGCTGCTCCATCTGCGCGAACCCTCCCCGCATCCGGTGGGCGCGACTGGCGCTGGGGGAGGTGAGCACGAGCCGGGCGCCATTCTCTACGGCGATGTCACACCGGATCACATCGCCATCCATGAGCCCCGCGGTAGGATTGATCACATTTACCACCAGCGTATTCCCGTCGAGATGCGGTTTGCTGATGTGCATGGGGGCGCGGAACGACTGATGCCGCAGGGAGCTGCGCCCGCGGCTGTCGAGGCCGCACCTGAGATGAAGGTGGCCGCGAAGAGAAAATGACGAAGGAATGACGAAGTCCGAAGTTGCCCCTGTCGTGCTCACGCCGGTTGGGGCTTCTGAATTCGGACTTCTTTCGTCATTCGTCATTCTAGTTTCGTCATTACGCCGCAGTCGCCGCAGCCATTCCGAAGAGCACCTCCCGGCGCAGCCACGCCAGCAGTTCTTCCTTGCCCTTCTCCGAGCGGAGGTCCGCGAAAAGGAACGGTCGTTCCCCGCGCATCAGCTTGGCGTCCCGTGCCATCACATCGAGATCGGCGCCGACATATGGCGCGAGTTCGATTTTGTTGATGAGAAGCAGATCGCTATGGCGAATGGCGGGACCGCCCTTTCGCGGGATCTTGTCACCCTCGGCGACATCAATCACGTAGATGAAGGAATCGACCAGCTCCGGCGAGAATGTTGCCGACAGGTTATCTCCGCCGCTTTCCACGAGGATCAGCTCCACATCAGGATGCCGCTTTTCCAGTTCGTTGATCGCCGCGAGATTCATGCTGGTGTCGTCGCGAATCGCAGTGTGCGGGCAACCACCTGTTTCCACGCCGATGACGCGATTGGCGGGGAGCGCTTCGTTGCGAACGAGAAACTCCGCATCTTCGCGGGTGTAGATGTCGTTGGTAACAACGGCGATCGAGAACTCGTTGCGGAGCCATTGGCAGAGTCGCAGAACGAGCATGGTCTTGCCGGAGCCGACAGGACCTCCGATGCCGATACGGACGGGGCGTTTTGTTTTGGGGGTGTTCATGAGATGAAAAGTCGCTCATCCGCACGCTCGTGCCGCATGCTGGCAATCTCAAGTAGCGGATTGAACCAGCCTGCATCGGGGCGGGCGATTGTCATGGAACGTTGAAGAGTCTCGGTAGCACCAGTGCACGCGGTGCGCAACGCGCGCTGGCAGCCGTCCTGGCCAATCCGGATCAGCTTCAACGCTGCACCACAGATGGCGGCCTGGGATTGGTAGAAGTATGTGGCGAGTGCGGCTTCGATCGGGATGGCTTCGATCGCCGCTTGCAGTCCGCATACGGTGAGGTGATGTCCTCGGGCGCGCTCCTCCGTGATGCACTTTCCGTATGCCTCGAGCAGGGG
>CBINJX010000405.1:0-5437 GCA_966251085.1 uncultured Verrucomicrobiales bacterium | reverse complement strand
GAGGAGGCACCGAGCACTTTCCGTCAACTCTTTGCGACTGGTGGTACGCTGAATCTTACCGGATTCCAGAACATCGGCACCAAGCTCGTCACCAATGGTGGCACGCTGAACTGGTCCGGCACAGGCACCTCGAGTGGCTCTTATCTGGGAGCGGGAGATGGCGGTTCGGGCATCATCAATGTGACCGGTGGAAGTCTCACGGCCAAACCCACGAGCGGTGTTTTCGTGGGTAACGCGGGAACTACCGGATTTGGCGAGCTGAATGTTTCCGGCGGCACGTTTACCCTCAGCTCCAATGTGAACTTCCTCGTGGGGAGCGGTTACAACAATGGGCAGTCGGGCACCAAGGGAACGGTGACGATCTCGGGTACCGGCGTGCTGACCACTGGCACCACGACCGGCTTGTTCCAGCTTGGGAATAACGGTGGTACCGCAACGCTGAACCTCGATGGCGGAGCTTTGGAAACCTCCCGCAGCATCACTCGGGGAACCGGCACCAATGGTGGTGACGCGACAGGGACGCTGAACTTCAACGGCGGTATCCTGCGTGCTAACGGCAACAACGCGAACTTCATCAACGGGCTCACGGAGGCCAACGTGCGCAATGGTGGCGCGGTGATCGATACCGGAACTTTCAGCGTTACCATTCCCCAGGCGCTGCAGCACTCAACGATCGTGGATGACAACGCAATCGATGGCGGTCTCACGAAGAACGGTACTGGTACGCTGACACTGAGCGGTGCGAACACCTATACAGGCAGCACGCTGGTCAGCAGCGGTACACTCATTGCCACACAAACCGCTGCCCTGCCCGGGCATACAATTTCGGGGAAAGTCACTGTGGCCGGTGGTGCTACTCTGGCGGTGCGTGCAGGCGGAGTAGGGGAGTGGTCGGCTATCGAAATCGACGCTCTGCAGACCGGCGCCAACAGTTCGTTCGAAGCGGGAGCCAATCTTGGCATCGAGGTGACCGGAACCAACTCGTTCAGCTATGAGTCGGTCATAGGCGATGGTGCGGGAAGCCGCGGGTTCGTAAAGCTGGGTGCCGGGACGCTGGTTCTTTCCGGAACGAACAATTATACAGGACCGACGATCGTCAGCGGTGTGCTCAGTGTGGCTACCCTCGCCAATGGTGGTGCGAACAGTTCGATCGGCGCAGCCACCAGCGATTCCTCGAATCTCGTGCTTGATGGCGGTACGCTCAGCTACACGGGCGATACAGTTACGACGGACCGCGGCTTTGGTCTTTCATCGGGCAAGACAAGCGGGATCGATGTAACTTCAGCCGATACAACCCTGACGTTCTCCGGGGATGTCTTCGGGGCCGGAGGAAATTTCACAAAGACTGGTGCTGGTACCCTGCGGCTGACCGGCGAGAATCTCTTTTGGCATCAGACCAATCCGCGTGAGGGTACGCTGGAGTTTGATCTCGGCCAGAACGGCTTTTTCAGCAGCACTGGAAAGTTTGCGATGAACGCCCCGGGAGCTGCCGTGATAAATTGGAAATCAGGTACCGGATTTATCGCATCCAACGATTACATTGCGCTGGGTGACAACTCCGTCGGCAACTCTACGGTGAATGTCACAGGTGGTTCTCTGAGTCTTGTAAACACGGCTTTCCGGTTGCTCATTGGAAATACGGGAACCGCTGCGGTAAACGTTTCCGGCGGTGAATTGATCATCGGTGGCGGTGGAAGCGATGTCGCCGCCATTATCGGTGGTGATATTCAGCATGACGCAAGCAATGCGACGGGATCGCTCACCGTGTCTGGAACGGGCAAGGTGGTGATCAACGGAACCGCTGCGCTCATGCTTGGAAACAACACCGGTACGAAGACGGGAGCGAATGGAACGATCAATCTGGACGGAGGCAGCTTGGAAACCGCACGGCCGATTACGCGAGGCAACGGTTCGGCCACGGTCAATTTCAATGGCGGCACTCTGCGTGCGGGAGCTTCGAGTGAGGCGTTTCTGCAGGGGCTCACTGCGGCAAACGTGAAAGCCGGTGGTGCGGTGATCGATACCAACGGTTTCGATATTGCCATCAATCAGGATCTCCTCCATGACGCGGTCCTCGATACCGCAGTCGATGGCGGCCTCGCAAAAGCGGGGGAAGGAACGCTCACGGTGGGAGGCACGAGCACTTATACGGGGGCAACTTCTGTGAATGCAGGGACACTCCTGGTGACAGGCAGTCTGAATGGAACTGCGAAAGTGGACGTCTCCGGAATTCTCGGTGGAACCGGGACAATCGCACCAGCCGCTGGCGCGCTCGGAGATGTCAACGTCCTCGCCGGAGGCAAACTCTCGCCGGGTGTGAATGGAGCGGGAACGCTTTCACTGACCTTCAGTGGCGGATCGCTCGATCTCTCGACAGGCGTTGCTGCCGAGAACAGCGCGGCGTTGCTCTTCGACCTGGCGGCCCCGGGCGCGAGTGATAACGTGTTGCTGGCTGGCGGAGCGCTGAATATCGGCACGGGTGTTCTAGGGTTTGGCGATTTCGTATTCACCAATCTCGAGGGCTTCGAGCCGTCAGGAACGTACACGCTCTTTGACGGTGATACGCCGCTCATCGGAAGCCTTGGCTCGGATGTGACAGGAATGATTGGCGGGCACCCATTCGAACTTCAGCTGGCCGACGGAGGCCGCGACCTGGTGCTCACCTCTGTCCCCGAGCCAGGTAGCGCGATGTTGGTTCTGACGGGAGTTGGAGCGATGATCGGCTTCCGTAGACGGCGGAAATAATCCGCCGTCGATTGTGCCGTTCACGCACTGGGCTTGCATATGATAGCGGCATCACCTTGTCAGGCTATCTAAGGCAGATCCCGATTGAATAACTGAAGTTACGCGAAGATGAACGGTATGTGTCAAATTGGGTCGGACTTGCAGTCCGACTGGGTGGAGCTCCGTAGCTCCTTTGCTTCCCAGACATCCCCGCCTCTGTGCAGCCCGCCAGGGTGGCCGCATGCCCTCTGTCTGCGTAGGTCCAGGCGCTGGCGCGCTACTGATCTGCAGCAGACGAGGTGCACGCCCTCTGGTCTCCATGCTCCTTCCGAGCGGACGAGGACGTCCGCCCCACTCTGACGCGCTCCAGCGGTGCGTAACTTCAGTGAATAAGCCTGTGTAGAGGCGGCTGTACCAAACCGGGGAGCGCTTTAAGTACAGATCGATCCCCCGCGGCAAAGTCGCCGCGGGGGAGGAGGTAAAGCGGTGAACGCGGCTTCGCTCGATACTCTCGGCAGGTGAGAAACGCTGTCTTCCTGAGCCTCCGTTGCAACTTGTGCTCAGGCGTACCTGCTCAATCCCGCCTCTCCTGCAGCTCTTGCTGTCTCGATGGCGCATTGGACGGGCTCGAAGTCATTGCGAAGAGGCCCGACTGATCTTCCTCGCGGGTCGCTCCTTTGCCAATGAATAGTCCCGCCGCGTATCTGCCCGACTGGATGACGATTCCGGAGATGGCGGTTTTCTTATTCTGCCCCTCGATGCGGAAGCTGCCGGTCACCAGTCCGGTCTTTTTGTTGATCTTCAGCGTCATCCTGTCGCCTCCCGGATTGTCGATGAGAACGTTGTTCTGAGGTGTCAGTGTCACGAGCTTTTCCAGCAATCCGGACGGCTGATTGCCTCCCATGCAGAAGGCTCGCCCTTTGCCGTCGGTACTCTCCCAGTCGGGAATGCGGGTGCCTGGAGCGGGCGGGGTGAAGCGGGAACCGATCAGGCTGATTTGCATATTGAAGCCCTGCGGGTAGCGGCCCTTTCCATTGGCTGCCGGCGGCTTCTCCCAATCCAGCAGCCCTTCGAAATCGCTCCCCAACTGGGTGCTATTCGAGGCAAATGCCACCGTGCCGGAGATGCTGCCGAGCTTGCCGGGATAGAGGGGAATGAAGAGCTGGATCTCGCCCTGCGGATTTTCGACGGATTCAGCGATGCCGGTGCTCGCGGAGAATGGTGTTCCGTCTCCCATCTTGCCCGCCATCGTCACGGCTCCGCTCTTGTTGATGGAAAGCCGCGCCCACGTCGCACCCTCAGGGAGCGCCAGCGCCTGGCTCTCTGCGGGATCGGCGAAGGCGACCATGGTGTATTTGCCCTGCTGGGGGGCCGTGCGCTGGCGGCTGTACGAGCGTTGGTTGATCAAAAAGGCGCCACTGCTTCCGCTGCTGCTCAGGACCTCACCCCTCAGGACATTGTAGCCGCCTTCGTCGCTGAGCGTCAGGTGCACGGTGATGCCTTTTGAAGTGGTGGTCATGAACTCATCCGCCACCAGTTTCCCTTTGATCCGCTGATTCTTTCCATCGAGTCGAAGAATCGCTGTGAATTTGTTGTTTGCCGCGAGTACGACCCTGATGGAGCCGATGAAACGGCCGTCCAGATCGGCAATTCCTCCCTCGTAAGTTCCCTTGGCGTCGAGGAGCAGCTTCACCTGCACAACGGCCTGTGCCATGCCGCCTCGTCCATCGCTCACCGTATAAAGAAAAGTGTCCTGTCGCGGGAAACTCGCACTCGGAGTGTAGGTGACGCTCTTCTTGTCGCTTGCGATGGTAACGGCGCCAAACTGCCCCTGCTCTACCTGCTCGACCACGAGTGAATCACCGTCCGGGTCCGTGTCATTATCCAGCACGGGAATGGTGACCGTCCGGCTACCGCGGATGGTGGCCTCATCGTTCTCGGCGTTCGGATTGTCATTGGTCACGTCGAGGAAAGTGACTGTGACCGTGGCGACATCTATTGCTCCCTGTCCATCGGTCGCGGTGTACGAGAAGGTGTCGCTCGTTCTCTCCGTGAATCCCGGACCGGGAGTGTAGGTGAGGGTGGCGCCGCTATTGATCGTCACAGTGCCGAGAGCGCCTTGCGTCACCTCGCTGATGGTGAGGGCATGAGCCTGATTGTCGGAGTCATTGCTCAGCACGTCGATGATCACCGGCTCTGCGGAGGTGACGCTGATGCTGTCGTCCACGGCATCCAGGATGTGTGAGTTTCCTCCCACCTGTGCCCACCACGTGCCCCACCGGTCCTGTCCGCCCACGGGCGTGGCGGCGTACTCCTGCAGCGTCCAGAAGGCGGTATCATCGACCGGATCCACGACTGTGCTGCTGTAGTCGCCCCACCGATTCCGGGTTCCGCTGAAGATCTTAAAATACGGCGCCTCACCATTCTTGAAGATGAATTCTGATTGAAAAGCGGAGTCGGCAACCAAGCGGAGGGCATATGCGGCGCTTGCATGTTCCGAGCTCGAGAACCGGGAAAACCCAATGAGAACATCGTTGTTCCTGTTCACCGCGACTGAGGGGTACGCGTAGTGTTTCCCTCCGGTCGGATCATCGATCAGGCCGCTCTCGAGCGTGGTGCCACCCGTGTTGATCTTCCACCACAGCACGGAACTTCGCGTAGGACTGGCTGCCGGCAGAAAGACCGTGTGCACGGCCCAGAGTGCACCATCACG
>CBINJX010000404.1:0-5448 GCA_966251085.1 uncultured Verrucomicrobiales bacterium | reverse complement strand
CGTGCGGGCGGCATCGGGACGTCCCCACGCGATCGCCTTTTGACGCATTGCGGCGAGCCGGGCGGGATCGCTCAAAAGCCGGTCGAGCTTGTACGGCATGGTGGTCAGCTCATTGCATTTGATCGCGATCCCCTCCTCCAGCAGATGATCACTGTTGCGTTCCTCCTGCCCAGGGATCGGCTGCGTAATCACCATCGGTAACCCACAGGCGAGTGCCTCGGAGGTTGTCAGCCCACCCGGTTTGCCGATGAACAGATCGCTGATCTTCATCAACTCGTGCATCTTGGTCGTGTAGCCGAGCACTACAAATCGTTTGTCCCCCGCGACCTCCTTGGTGACCCGCTTGCACAGGTCTTCATCCTTCCCGCAGACCACGATCGCCTGAAAGGCGCTACGCAATTGCTCCCGAAGCCGCTGCACGATCAATTCGGCGGGTGTGACACCAAGAGCGCCCGCCGAAAGCAATAGGGTCGGCAGATCCGGTCGCAACCCGTAGCTTGTACGGACTGCGTCCCGATCAATCGACTCGCCGAAAGCAGCATCGATCGGAATCCCCGAAACCGTGATTCTCTCCCTGGGCAATCCCAAGGTTTCGAGATGCACCTTCGCTTCATCGATCGCGACGAAGTAACGATGAAACAGACGCGAGAGCCACATCGCGTGGCAGTCAAAATCCGTGACGACGATCGACAGATGCGCGCTGAGCTCTTCCTTTTCGATCAGGTGCGAGATGATCCCCGCCGGCATGAAATGGGTGCAGACGGTAATGTGAGGGTTGAAATCCTGAATGAACTTCACCAGCGGCCGAGTATTCAGCCGGTCAAACTGCAGCCGCACCGCCTCGTTTTTCCAAGGCTCATCACTGCTCCGGTAGAAGTATCCGAGGAGCGTGGGGGCGTTCTTCACCAGCGTCGTGTAGAGCGTGGAGTAGAAGTCGCGAAAGAGTTTGTTGGTGTACTTCAGCGCATCTTCATGAACGACCTCCGCCGTCCGCGGATCGGCGCGAAACGCCTTCTCGAGAGCTTCCCCCGCCCGCACATGGCCGGTTCCTGCGCTGGCGGAGATAATCAGAACGCGCTTTCGGGTCATCACCTGTGCATCGTGCCACAGTTCGTGATGGATGGCATGTCTGAAGTAATCAGTGAGTCAGTAATCAGTAATCAGTCTTTCGCCCTTTCACACGGCGTGTGAGATCGGGGAAAACTGAATACTGATTACTGGTTCACTGATTACTCTGCCTTTATACCAATGCCTCGAGCGCCGCGTGATCGATCGTCGTGAGCCGCTTCCGGCGTTGACCCAGCTGCGGGATGCACTGGATGAGCGCCTGAGTATACGGATGCTGCGGGCTCTGGAGGATTTGGCGGGTCTCGCCTTCTTCCACAATGTTGCCGCGGAACATGACCGCCACCCGTTCGGCAATGTCGCCGATGATCCCGAAATTGTGGGTGATCAGGATGATCGACATGTTGAGCCGCTGCTTGAGTTCGCGCAACTGATCGATGATCTGGGCCTGAATGGTGACATCCAGAGCCGTTGTTGGTTCATCCGCCACCAGGATGTCCGGCTGACAGCTGAGCGCCATGGCAATCATTGCACGCTGCTGCATACCGCCCGAGAGCTGGTGCGGATAGTCATGCATCCGCTGACGCGGGTTCACGATGCCTACCATGTCGAGATACTTCACGATCTCGTCGTCGACATTCTTCACCTCCGGGCGATGCAGTTGGATCGCTTCTGCGATCTGGTTCCGGATCGAAAACACCGGGTTCAACGAAGTCGAAGGTTCCTGGAAGATATAAGCGATCTTCGCCCCGCGCAGCTCCCGCAACTCTTTCGGTGCGAGCTTCAGCACGTCGCGTCCGTTGTAGAGGATCTCGCCCGAGCGATACACGGCGGGAGGTTCCGGCAGGAGTCGGGTCAGCGCCATCCCCGTCACGCTCTTACCACTGCCGCTCTCCCCCACAACCGCCAGGGTCTCGCCTTTCTTGAGGTGAAACGAGATCCCCTTTACTGCCTCGACCGTACCATTCTCAGTGGCAAAATCGATGACCAGGTTGCGAACGTCGAGGATCGGAGTGTCGGACATACGGGAAAGTTGAGAGTTATTAGTTGAGAGTTGGATTCTAGCGCCTTCGGCGATCGTAAGACACTGGCCTACTGAGCACTTCCCCTCGGTACCCGGCACATCTACCCACGCTTCGGATCGAATGCGCGGCGGAGCGCATCACCAAAGAGATTCAGTGAGAGCACGAGGAAGAAGAGCGCCGTGGTAGCAGCCGTGATGTTCCACCAGACGGCAGGTTCACGGGAGAGCTCACTGCGCGCCGAATCGATCATCGCTCCCCAACTCGGCGTGCCGACCGGGGCACCGACGCCCAGGTACGAAAGAATCGCCTCAGCGAGCACAAGGCCGGAGAACCCGAGCACAAAATTGATCAGCACCAGATGCATCACGTTCGGCAACAGATGCCGCGTAATGATCTTCCAATGGCTCTGTCCGAGTGCACGGGCAGCTGAAACATACGCGCGCTCGGATTGGCGCATCGTCTCACCGCGGACGAGACGGCAGAGGCCGACCCACCCCGTGATACCGAGGGCAATACTCATATTCGTGAGACTTCGCCCGAGCACCATCATGATGGAGACCAGCAGCAGGATCTCCGGGATGGAAGCGAGCAAGCTGTAAACGTATTGGATTCCATCATCCACCCTGCGCCGGAAATAGCCGGCCATAATCCCGAGCAGCGCACCGATCGGAATATAAAGGGCGCTCGTCAGACCGCCGATGATTAGTGCGGTGCGGCATGCCTTGAGCGTCTGCGTAAAGGTATCCTTGCCGAGCGCATCAGTCCCAAGGAGGTGCGTTCCCACCAATGGTTCGGGGTTGGCGACCGACAGAGTCGTCTTCGCCAGAGGCGCGCTGTAACTCTTCTCCGAGGGAATTCCCTGCGTCATCCAATCGAGAATGGTCACACCGGTTCCGCCGTAACCGATCGGCAGCCGAATCATCTCCAGCAGCCCGATGAACAGGTAAATGGCAATGACAGCGCCGGAGATGATCCCGAGACGGTCGTGCCGAAGCCGGCGAAACGCCCGCTGCCACCGTTCATTGCGAGAACCTGCGATGATCAGCCACGCCACCAGACCAAACCCAAAAACAACCAGCGCATTCTGGAGCCAGAGATTTTGTAGCAACTGATTCATTAGCTCAGGCGAATTCGGGGATCGACCAACGCGTAGCAGATATCAGTGGCGATATAACCAACCTGAATCAGCAGCGCACCAAGGAACACAAAGGCGCGCACGGTCGCAAAGTCTGTGGTTTGAATGGCGATGAAGAGTGCATTCCCCAGACCGGGAATGCCGAAGAAGTTCTCGATCAGCAGCGAACCGAGGATGAGCAGAGGCAGATAAGAAACAGTCAGCGTGATCAGGGAGATCATGCCGTTCTTGAGCACGTGCACCAGAAGGACTCGCGTGTTCGAGACACCTTTCGCCCGCGCCGTACGGATATAATCCTGCGCCGCTTCCTCCAGAAAGATTGCCCGGTACATTCGGACATCGCGTCCGATCCCGATGATCACCATCAGCGCCACGGGCAGCAGCAGGAACTTCAACGTACTGAAACCCGCCAACTGGAATCCGAAGGCCGGGAAATAATTCAGCGCCAGCGCGACCACCCCTTGCCCGAAGATGATATACACCATCGCCGGGATACTCATCAGCCCCACACAGGCAAAGACTCCGGCCGTGTCGATGGGCGAATCTCGCAGAAACACGAGGTACAACGACAAGACCACGGCAATCGCCAGCCCCACGACAAAGGCCGGGAGAGTGATCAACAGCGAGGGAATCGCTCCTGCCTTGAAATCCGCTGCGATGTCACGTCCGGTCACATCCGACTTCCCGAGGTCGAAGGTCGCGAACTTCTTCATCTGGTTGAAGAAGATCGAATCGAACAGCGGCTCACCCGGACGGGTGTTCAGGAAGCGAGGCTTGTCATAACCGCGCTCATGCAGCCATGCCTCGATGTTCTGCGGATTGGCACGTTTACCGAGAACGTTCCGGGCCATCGCCTCCGGACTCTGGAGCACGAAGAACAGGAGGAACGTCACGAGCATCACCCCGAGGACGATCGGGATGACGTACAGCAGGCGGCGGACGATGTAACTAAACATTCTGTTTTCTATTCCAACGCACTCCGTAGCCTACCAGGGCGGCGACTCCAAGCAGTGCGAAAGCGATTGGCCATTTAGGTTGAGGGTTCCAAGCCTCCTGCTTGGCTTCACGAAGGACAGGATCGACCACGGAATATTTCAGACCGACTTCCCACATCTCGTTATCCAGCACCCTCGGAGCCCAGGGCTGGCCGATGGTGTAGTAGGCTTTGTTGAAGTTGAAGATGATCGGGCTCTCCTCCGCGAAAAGTTCGTTCATGCGGTGAACGATGGCCAATCGTTCCGGGCCATTGTCCATCTGGGCCATCTGCTCGTAGAGCTTGTCGAACTCGGGGTTCGAGTAACGCGTCGTATTGTTCCCGGTTGGCGGGAAGAACTTGGAGTAGAACAGGAAGAAGAAGTTCTCCGGGTCCGGGAAGTCGGCGCCCCATCCGGCCGAGGCCATCTGGTAGTTGCCCTGATCCATCTTTTCCGTCTGCCGGGCAAAGGTGTTCTCGATGACGTTCACCTTGATCCCGAGCCGTTCGAAGCAGCGCTGCTCGAACTCCACACTCTGCCGTTCCCACGATCCGCCACCGGTCGCATCGATCGTAAGCACCAGAGGACGTCCCGTTTTCGGATCGATCCCATTCGGATATCCCGCCTCGGCGATCAGCCGCTTCGCCTTCTCGAGATCGTACGAGTAAGGGTGTTTGAAATTCTTTTGGTAACCGAAGATGCCCGGCGGCACCATCTGGTTGGCGACATTCGCGACGCCATTGTAGAAGATGTCCACCCACCCCTGCGCATCAAAGGAGCACGACAGGGCCTGCCGCAGCTTCTTGTTTTTGCCCAGGATCGGATCCTGCATGTTGAACTGGATCCAGAAGGTGCTCAGATCCACGACCTTGTTGAGCCGCATGCCGCGGTCCCGGTATTTCTCGCTGAGTTCCTGCGATGGAGTCACTACCGAGTTGAACGCGTCTTTACCGACACCCGTCCCGTCGAGATACCCCTGCCGAGTGAGCAGCCACATGGGCAACTGCTCCCGGTAAATCCCGAGCTGCACTTCATCCACGAGCGGCAACTGCTGGCCAGCGAGAGGACGCATCAATCCTTCCTTTTCGGCAGGCCACCCCTCCGTCGGGAATCTGGTCGTCTTATAGTTTTCGTTCCGCACGAAACGGAATCCGGAACCGGGTTTGTAATCGACGATGCGGAAAGGACCAGTGGTCACCGGATGCCACTTGAACTCGGGACGCTGCACCATCTCCCCCTTTGGACCATC
>CBINJX010000403.1:0-5470 GCA_966251085.1 uncultured Verrucomicrobiales bacterium | reverse complement strand
GATCTGCTGATAGAGCATGACCATAACACCTGGGGAGGTGGAGGTCAGCCGCAGGAAGTGATTCCCTTCCTCGGCTTCCCATGAAACGCCGGATTTCCCGCGTCCCCAGTGATCCGGCCACTGGTCGCCATCAGCATCCGTTTCGAACTGGCCATTAGGTTGCAGGACGGCAGCGGCCGCTGGTTCGGCACTGCGGACATCGCCGGTCAGTGCGGCCACGGAAAGGCAGAGCAGGGGGAAGAGACGATGCAGCATGGCTCGGAGAAGTGGGGCGAAGGATCTATGCGCTGGGAAGCGACCGGCGTCCACGGAATCTCCGTCCGCAGGCGAGCATGCCGGCTCCGCCGATGAGCAGGGTGACGCTGGCGGGTTCCGGGATTGCCTGGATTCCATTGAGGACAATGCTGTTGCCCGTGTCGGTGAGGCTCAACGCACTGCTGGGCGTGAAGCCAAGCAAAGTAAGGTCGAAGACTGGCGTCAGATCCGGACTGCCTGCGAGGGTGTCGTAAGTGAAGAGAACGACCGAGCCACCGTCCGCGAAGCCGGTACCCAGCGAGAGCTTCCACTCCTCGTTGAGGTCCAGAGTGCCGTTGATATCGATCAGGTCTCCTCCTTGGAACGCGTAGGTAGAGCCGGTTTCGAGGGTGAGCTTTGTTGCCTCAAGGATTCCAGCGCCCACGCCCGGGGCTACCGTGCCGCCAAGATTGACCGTGACCTCGCCAACGCTGCCATCGCCGCCCAGCGTTGCTGTGCTGTTAACCGCTACTGCGCTTGCACCACTGAGGGAACCGCTCACGAGGAGCGTGCCGGCATTAATGTTTGTGGGGCCGGTGTAGGTGTTGTCCCCTGCGAGCACCCAGGTTCCTGTGCCTTCCTTCTCCACGGTGACTGGGGAGATTCCGTTATCAGCGATCACTGCGGACAATGTGTTGTCACCGGTGTTGGTGCCTGTGAGGACGAGAGTGCGGGTCTGCTCATTGGCTCCGGTGCCAGTCGTGCCGTAGGTGATGTTTCCCGTGTTGGTGAAGTGAACCGCCCCAGTGCCGGAAGCGTCGAGGGTGGCCGTACCGCCCGTTGTGCTCTGGCCGACTTGGAAGAGGCGATCGGTGCTCGTGGCTGCGCCGGTGTAGCGGAGGGTACCGCCGTTGATCACGAGATTGGAGGCGGCGGAAGAGGATTGTCCGACACCGGATGCGATACCTCCATCGGCAAGCGTGGCGACGCTGAGTGTGCCGCCGAGGATGGATGTGATCTTTGAATATGTGTGATCGCGGGTGAAGGTCAGCGTGCCGGAGCCGATCTTGCTGATGCTGAGGTTGCTATTCCCGGCGATAGTTCCCGTGAAAAGACTGCTCGTGTCGTTGTCCCCGATCGCCAGTGAGGATGCACCGGAGTTTCCGTAAGCCACCGTGCCATTGCCGAAGAGACCATTGATGGTGCCATTGTAGCCGGAAACCCGTAACTGCAGGTTTCCATACACATGGACGTCTCCCGTACGACTGCCATGGGGCAGGAAACCCGCAGCGACCTGCGCATTGGCGAGAATGACGGTGTCTCCCGTGTAGGTGCTTTCAGCATTGGTGAAGATCATCGCCTCATCGGTCCGCATTCCGTAAATTGTCAGGCCGCCGGAACCTGCTATCGGGCCAGAGATGGTGTCGCCACGACGATAGCCGATGATGCCTTCCGCGGAGCCGAAGTTCAGACCTGCGCTGATATTGCTGGAAGCGCCCGTCGTGCGGGTCATGAAGACCGCTCCACTTGTAACGGTGAGTGTGCCAGTGCCGGAAAGTGTCGCTCCTGCGTCACCGAGGATCAGAGAGTTTGCCGTTGCATCCGTATCGAGCACCGTCGGCGTGGTGAGGCGGACATTGTCGGTGGCATCGGAGAACTCGCTCGCAAACTCCGTGGCGATATCCAGCGGCCGGATGCCGTTAGCCGCAGTGTAGGTCACGAAAGTCGTGCCCGTGTCGGAGCTGCTGGTGCCGCCGACTGCCCATGGCATGATGCTGATCTTGGTCGAGCCCGCCGCACCGCCGCCGCCCACCAGAGTCGGTGCGGTTCCGCCAATCTGGATATTGCCGCTTCCCCCTGTGGCGTTGTCGATCAGATCACTCCCGAGATTGGAGCCACGGAAGAGCACCACGGCGTTCGTCGCCCGCTCGAGGCTGCCGATCGAGAGCAAGGTGTGCTGATTGCCTGGGGTGACTGTAATGTTCGAGATGGAGTCCGAACCGGAGCGTACACGGGCAGCCGAACCGTCGATCACCACAGCTCCGGAAACCGTGTCCACCGAGTTCACGCCGTTGTTGCCGCGGACTTCGAGTTTGCCGCCGGATTTCAGGGTGACACTCTGTGCGCGCGTCATCCCAATGATACCGCTGGTGCTGCTGTCGAACATCAGGGTGGAGTTGGAGTTGACCTCGATATCCGATGTCTCCGCAGCCCCAGCGAAGCGGGCGAGCCTTACTGTGCCGCCGCCGGTGATGGTGAAATCTCCGTTCGACACGGTATTCATGAAGGTAAGCGTTTTTGCGCTACCCACCGAGAAAGTGCGGGACACCCCACCGAGATCGACACTCAGTCCCTGGCTTCCGGTGAAACTGCCAATGGTCAGCGTGCGGTTGCTCACGGGGTTGACGTAGATATCGCCGCCGAGAGTCACGGTCCGGTCGAAAAATCCGTCGGAGCGGAGCGTCAGGTCCACGTTTCCCGTATAGCCGATATTCAGCCCGTTAGTCAGGACCGCATCGGTGGCAAAAGTTACCGTTTGGGCAGCGCTCAGGGTGAGCGAAGAATCCCAGATTCCGTTGATGCTCCCATCGACCCAGTTTTCCGTTGCCAGGTAATCCCACGGTCCCGCGGCTGCCTGGTTAAAGCCGGTGTCCTGCGCATCTGCCGTCTGTGCGGCGAGGCCAAATGCCAGGAGTGCCGGGGCCATCAGCGCTGGACGAATTTGCCCGAGGCGCAGCGTGGCGAGAACTGAGGCGATGGAGGTCTTCAACGGGAGCGATTTAGGGGAACTCATTTCAGTCTTTCTATGTGTCCGGGTTGTGCGCTGGGGAAAACTCAGGGGCGAAAATGGGTTCATGAACAAAGGCAGAACGCTGCTCTCCAGGGTGGAGCGGGAGGACAGTGCCTTCGGTCGCGGCGTGCGCCTACCTAGCCAAACGGCTAATTTTCATTGCGACTGCTTGCGCTATAGTGCGGATCGCTTTGCACCCCCTGACGTCCTTTCTCATTGCACTCTTCGTAACCGGACAACTGGCGGGGGCCGCCGGTTTGCTCGATTCGATCGCCCGTATTCGATCGCTGCCTCCTGAGGAAGCTGCCCGCCATCAGCCGGTGCTGATTGAATGCGTGGTGACTTACCGGAATCCTTTGCAGTCCGCTCTCATCGCACACGATGGAAGGGAAGGGATTTACGTGGCTCTACCGAAGGACGTGGAAACTGACGTCACAACCGGCGCTCGGGTCCGGATCGAGGGGAGGACTGAACCGGGAGGCTTCCTCCCGATTATAGCAGGTGAGCGTGTGACCGTGCTCGGGAAGGGGACGGTGCCCGAGCCGCTCCGGATTGATGCCGCAGAGTTGTTCTCACCGTCACTCGACTGCCAGTGGGTGGAAGTTTCCGGGATCGTGACGGGTACGGAAGAGGCTGGCGAAGCGGTGCTCGTTGCGGAGGTGTCCGGCTGGACCGTGAAACTCATTCTACCGGCGCATGAGCGTGATTCCGCGAAGACCGCAGAAATCATGCAGCGTCCGGTGATAATCCGAGGCGTGGTGGGAAGCGTCTTCAATGCCCAGCGGCAGCTGACAGCGCGTCATCTCTTCGTGCCGTCCCTGGATGAGATCATCCCCTCCGAGAGTGCCACTCCCGATGGAGAGGCGCGGTTGAAAGCGGTGGATGAACTGCTTCGAAGCGACGCCACATCCCGGACACGGGTGCGGGTGCAAGGTGTCATCACCTATGCTGCAGGCGATGGATTATATCTGCGTGGAGAAGGGGGGAGTCTGCGCGTTCGAGCGGCGCACACGACAGGGCTCGCGGTAGGCACCCGAATCGAGGTGGAGGGGTTTGCCGCGGTGGCTCCGTTTCGTCCCATCCTGCGTGCGACACGATTTACCATCCTCGAGCAACTGGCTCCGCCTGAACCCTTACCACTGGATCTATCCGGGGCCGATATTGTCAGTCAGCAGGCGGAACTGGTCTCCGCGGAAGCCGATCTCCTGGCGCTTCGCGACGGCCCTGACGATGAGTTGATCCTGCAGTGCCGCTCTGGCAGATGGTTCTTCGAAGCATTTGTGCCCGATGGACCAGCCGTTGCACGGAGGCTCGGGATTAACGATCGCGTACGGTTAACCGGGATTTGTGAGCTGAGCACCACCCGAGCCTTGCCGTTCAGCAGTCATGCAGACGGGTTCCGGCTTCACCTGCGTGGCGCTGATGACGTTGCGATCGTGCGCCGGGCGCCCTGGTGGACGCTGCGTCTGGTGCTGTGGGCACTCGGGATTGTTGGAGTGATCGCTCTCCTGTCACTTGCCTGGGTCACGCTGTTGCGTCGGCGGGTGAGGGAGCAGACTGAGATCATCCGGACTCAGATCGAGCGCACTGCGGTGAAGGACGAACGTCAGCGCATCGCCCGCGAGTTGCACGATACGATCGAGCAGGAGCTTGCCGGTGTCTCCATCCAACTCCGCAACGCCCGCCAACGCCTTGCGAACGCGCCTGAATCGGCGGGAGCATCGCTCGGGCTTGCCGAGAAAATGCTCCGGCACTGCCGCGAGGAAGCACGTTCATCCATTCGCGATCTCCGCAGTGTGGCACTCGAGCAGCGGGGCCTCAAAGGGGCCATCGAGGAACTCCTCGCGCCGCTCGCCGCAGAATCCGGAGCGCAGTTCAATTTTGCCGCCAGGGGAGAATCGCGGAGTCTGCCGGGATCCTCCGAAGTGCATCTCTTGAGGATCGCGCATGAGGCGGTCGCGAATGCAGTGCGCCACGGAGCGGCGCGAGGTGTCCAGGTGCGGCTCGAGTACGGAAGGGATGAAGTAATGCTCGAGGTCAGCGACAACGGCTGCGGGTTTGATCCGTCAGTTCCCGCGCCGCGCGGGCATTTCGGTCTTCTGGGTATTCATGAGCGGGCGAATAAACTTCAGGCGACACTCAGTATTGAAAGTCGCCCGGGAGCCGGTACGACGGTCCGAGTCGTGGTACCGATGAATGCCTCCTCCCGCACAGCAAGTCTCGTTTCATGAAGCGAAAGATCCGAGTCCTGATCGTTGATGATCACGCGATGATGCGCCTCGGCCTTGCCGAAGCGATCGCGGGTGAGCGGGATATGATGCTCGCTGGGGAGGCAAGCAACGGGGCGCAGGCAATCGAGCTATACCGTCAGCATCGGCCCGATGTGGTCACGATGGATTTCCAGATGCCCGGCGCCGATGGCGCGGAGAGCATTGCACAGCTTCG
>CBINJX010000402.1:0-5471 GCA_966251085.1 uncultured Verrucomicrobiales bacterium | reverse complement strand
CGCGGGCCGCAGACTCCGGGCGAACTCCGGGCGCGCACCGAACGATTTCATCCTTTTAGCAGCTTGGAAGAAGTGGAGGCCTGCCTGGTGGAACTGGCCAAGGGCGACGATCCGCTGGTCCGCGCATATCCACCGAGGCCAGGACAGAAGGAGCGGCGATATGTCCAGCTACTCTCTGGAGAACCGGGCGACCTGGATGCCGCAGCAGGCGCCACTCAGGAGTATGCAGCGCCGAAATCAGGCACTGGGGCGCGTGTCGACGCCCTCGAGCAGGAGGTGGCTGCACTCCGGACGGAATTGCAACAGATCCGCGAAGAGTTCGCGGCGTTTAAGAAGCAGTTCGAGTGAGGTGTTTGGTGGGAGCGCGTCACCTGACCCGGTGGGTCTCCTTTCCGTCGCGAGTGCCTTCTTCAGGGGGAGCGTGGAAGAACTCTCCACGCGCCCTCCCGGCGGTCGGCGGCGCGACCGTCCTACCGCCGTGAGGGCAATCGCAATGCCAGTACTCAAAACATCGTTCCTCCCTCGCCACCTGCATCCCTTCCGATCTGCCAGCGTGCGTCCCTCAGCACTCACCCATCAACCCACCCTGTAGCTGAACCGCAGCTCGAAGGAGAATGGATCAGCGGCGGTCATGTCGTGGAAATCGCGCATGACTCTCTGGCAGTAATCTTCCAGCGTGTCCGCCTCGAGGTGCATCGGCACGCGTGCGAATGGCTGCTGGTTTTCGCGAACGGCTACCACTTCGATCAGGCTCTCGAGCCACCGCCGTACCTGCCCCAGCTCACCGGCACAGCTCTGCGGGAGCCGGCCAAGCAGATCAAAATAAATGCGGACGCAGGAACCCGGATTCTTGCTCCGGCTGGTCTCGAGCTTCAGATCGAGAAGCTGATCTGCCGTCTCACGATGACGCGTAGCCAGGGCTGCGATCACTGCATCGATACAAACCCGGCATTCCGCAGGGTGACTGGACGGGGAGAGAGCAGAGGACGACTGTGACGGCATGAGGACGACAGCTGGGTTCGCGCTCACCATCCGTGATTTGAGATTGGATCGCAATAAGCTTCTGCACAAAAAATAGAAAGGCGGGCCGTGGAAAACAGCCCGCCTTTTCGGTGTTTGAAGTGTATTTCGACGTCAGGAACGCTGGAAGTCTCCACACCAGTCCTCCTGCCGCGTATCCGGAAAACGGGACACGAACTGGACCTGATCC
Source organism: uncultured Verrucomicrobiales bacterium (assembly GCA_966251085.1). Taxonomy (GTDB): domain Bacteria; phylum Verrucomicrobiota; class Verrucomicrobiia; order Chthoniobacterales; family Chthoniobacteraceae; genus CBINJX01. The sequence continues at coordinate 4,261 of CBINJX010000402.1, read as the reverse complement.
TCGACGCGAAAAACGATCGCCTGCGGGGGTAGCCTGCGGCATTGGCCGACCTGTTCACCGCCCGTTGGCGGCTTCCAATAGCGGCAACTGCCACATGCCTCCACATGCGTGTCTGCTACGGTTTGCGCATTCATCGAAAAAGGAAACGCAAAGCCGAGCGCTTCCGGCCGGAATCTGCGTACGCTCCGTAATACAGGTGGTCCGCAGACTTGCTTCTTTCGGTTGAACCCATCCAAGTTCAGCCGCAGTTTCGTTATTCCGAAGCCATTCACCCCTAAGCTTTTCAGTAAACCTCGTGTCTGATCAAAAAATCGCTCCAGACGTTCGTGACTTCCTGCGGAAGCACATCCGGACGGTGGAGCAGTTGGAAATCCTCCTACTCCTGCGGCAGGAAAGACATCGCGAATGGACCGTTCCAGAGGTCTTCGCGAAGGTCCGCTCCAGCGAGCAATCCGTCGCACTGCGGCTCGCGCAGTTCGCGGAGGAGGGAATGCTGATCACCAGCAACAACGTCCCCGCGACCTATCGCTATTCCCCGCGGCAGCCGAGTATGGACGATGTCATCGCCAGAACCGGAGAAGCATTTCAGACCCGGCGTGTCCAAGTCTTGGAAACCATTTTCGGTGGAGGCGATACCAATGTTGTCGATCCGATCCAGAGTTTCGCAGACGCGTTTCGGTTCCGCACCCGCCCCCCGGAAAACCGCTGATACTTTCTTCTCTTTCTCCCTCACATGGCCCCAATCGTTTACATCCTCTGCGCGTTGACCAGCTTGGCGTGCGCAGTTTTGCTCGGGCGAGCATATGGAGCAAACCGTGTCCCGCTTCTGTTCTGGAGCGCCCTCTGTTTCGCTGGGATCACCGTCACCAATGTGCTGCTCTGTGTGGATCTGCTTTTTCTGGGGGCAGAAGTCAGCCTCGCGTGGATCCGTGCAGCCGTTGCCCTGATCAGTGTGATGCTGTTGCTCTACGGGCTGATCTTCAAAGCTTCCTGATTCACCCCGTATGCTTACCATCACCACCTTTCTTTATGGCGCGTTGTGTGTGGCATGTGTTTCGGCAGCCATGCTCTTCCTGCGAATGTGGCAGAGGTCGAAGGACCGCTTGTTCGGCTTCTTTGCAGCCGCTTTCGGTGTGCTCGCGGTCGAGCGTTTGCTGCTGACTCTGGTTAAGCCAGACTACGAGTTTGCCCCCTATGTGTATGTCGCGCGATTGATTGCATTCGGACTGATCATCGTGGCGATTGTGGACAAGAACCGGCAGGATTGAGGGGATTGGTTGTGGGTTGAGAACTGAGGGGGCATCCCCGCAGATCGGAAATGGGGAGGGAAATCGCGTCTGAGGTTTCTGCACATCTCAGACGCGGATAAACGGGGCGCACTCCACACGTGCCCCGCTCGGTGGCTGCTCTTCAATAATCAACTTTCAGGTCGCCGCACCGTTGTGCATCGTCTCGGCTCCGCTTATGTCCGCAATCGAAACCCGCGACCTCACCAAGGTTTATCGCACATACAAAAAAGCGCCGGGCCTCTGGGGGGCGATCAAAGGACTGGGACGGCGTGAGTACCAGGATGTGCGGGCGGCGGAGAAGGTAAGTTTTTCGATTGAGGAGGGGGAGTTCGTCGGTTTTCTCGGGCCCAATGGCGCCGGAAAGACAACGGTGCTGAAGATGCTCTCCGGATTGTTGAATCCAACCAGCGGCGAAGCGCGAGTGCTGGGTTATGTGCCTTGGGAACGGAAAGAGGCGATGAAGCGGCAGTTTGCACTGCTGATGGGGCAGAAGAATGCACTCTGGTGGGATCTCCCGGCCCGGGAATCTCTCGAGTTGAACCGTGCTATCTACGGGATCGACCATGTGAAGTTCCTCCGGATCGTGGATGAACTCACGGAGCTGCTCGATGTGAAGGACAAGCTCGATATCATGGTGCGCGAGCTATCCCTGGGCGAACGGATGAAGATGGAGCTGATCGCCGCGCTGATCCACTCGCCGAAAGTGCTATTCCTCGATGAGCCGACGATCGGTCTCGATGTCACCTCACAGAAAAAAGTTCGCGAATTCCTCAGGTATTACAACGAGGAGCATCGCATCGTGACGATGCTCACGAGTCACTATATGCAGGATATCGAGGAGCTGTGTGAGCGTGTGATCATCATTGATCACGGACAGCTCTTCTTCGATGGCCCGCTTAGCAGCATCATCGACCGGTTTGCCACCTACAAGGAACTGAACCTCACGCTCGCGACCGGAGCTGTAGAGTGTGATTTTCCTGCACTCGGTGAAGTGCTCGAGCGGACGGCTCAAGGTGTGCGTCTCCGAGTGCCGCGAGCCAAAGTCGCCGAGACGTGCCGCGCAGTCCTGACCTCGTGCGATGTGACTGATATCAGCGTTCAGGAACCGCCGGTGGAGGAGATTATCAGGCAGTTGTTCGGGGAGAGGCGCGGGGGGAGTGCTCAGTAGGGAAGTGCTCAGTGCCCAGTTGAATTCATCTCCCCGGTTCTATACGTCACTATTCCAGTGAATCATGCTGCTCCCGCCCAGCACCACTATCTGACAACTGAGTACTGAGTACTGACTTGCTCCGCTTTACCGTCTCATCGATTCCTTCAGCTGCAGTGCGTACGAGGGGTTGATCTCAAAGCGCGCCGTCGCGAACGCCTCGGCAGAGACATGCGTGGTGAGCGGGAGATCACTGCCGGAGGCATACGCTTCCACATAACCGACTTCCGCCAGCCCATTCAGCAGATCCACGAGTTCTGTTTCCTCCATATGTGTGCGTGCGTGGATCTCTGCACCAGTGCTGCCTGTGGTGTAATCAATTGCCTTTATGGCGGCTGCTTCGCGGCCGGTGAGTTTAATCGGTTTCATCAGGGTTCTGCTGGGCAAGTTATACGTAATGTCTAGCAAGATGTGGGTTGCCCGATACTGAAATCGGCTTAGGAGTAAGTATGAGTAAGATGCGTCCTCATCCGGCCAAGATCCTATCTCACTCGGAGGGCCTCGGCACTCCTGACCCCGAAACGGTGCGAAGGCGAGCGGCGGAAATCGCGCTGATCAATGGACGGAAGGTTTACACGGAGGATGATTACCGGATGGCCAAAATCGAGCTGCACGGGCATGGGCCGAATGGACATCTCAGCGATGAATGGGCGGCGGAAATGATGTGCTCGGAGGCTGATATGCTCGCCGTCGATGTCGGGCATCATACCGAAAATCTCGGGATGGAAGATGATGGCAATGTCATCGAGGAGCTGATCGAAGAGGGGCTCAACGAAGCGCTGCACGACCAGATGCTGGCGGCTCGTCGCGAATTGAAAGAGGAGGATGAAGAGGAAGCGGAAATGTAAGGATAGCGGTTTGGCACCGGATTGAAGGTGCATTCTCCCCCGGACAGCAGGAGTCGCGAATTTTTGCTCTGACGACGAATCAGAGTAGCGACTCGGCGCGGCTTGGGTATGTTTCATGCCTTTCGGGGCTGGAGCTTTTTTCTGGCTCTCGCTCCCGGTTTCCGAACCATCCCGTTTGCCGTGTCTGACAATTACTTCAAGCGCACATCCGAAGCGCCCGATACGCCGTTCGACGTCTCCCTTCGTCCGCCCATGTTCGGCGAATTCGCCGGGCAGGAGAAGGTGTGTCAGCGGCTCGAACTCATGGTGGAGGCTGCGAAAGGTCGCGGCGACGTGCTCGACCATATCCTGCTGAGCGGTCCTCCGGGGCTGGGAAAGACGACCCTCGCGTACATTCTCTCCAATGCGATGGGGGTGAATGTGAAGAGCACCAGCGGTCCGATGATCGACAAGGCAGGCGATCTGGCTGGCCTGCTCACCACACTGGAAAAGGGCGACATCCTTTTCATCGACGAAATCCATCGTCTCCAGCCCGCGATCGAAGAGTACCTCTATCCGGCGATGGAGGACTTCAAGCTGGATATCATCATCGACCAGGGGCCCAACGCTCGTAGTGTCCGGCTGAACCTGCCGAAGTTCACCCTCGTTGGCGCCACCACCCGTTCGGGCATGATCAGCGCCCCGCTTCGTTCACGCTTCGGCATGAATTGCCGTCTCGACTATTATACTGCTGAGGAACTGCAGAAGATCGTCCAGCGCAGCGCCGGGTTGCTAAATATCGAGATTGAGCCCGAGGGAGCTTTCGAAATCGCTGCCCGCGCCCGCGGTACGCCGCGTGTGGCGAACAATCTTCTCCGCTGGGTGCGTGACTATGCCCAGGTGAAAGCGGACAACAAGGTCAGTCGTGACGTGGCAGA
>CBINJX010000401.1:0-5485 GCA_966251085.1 uncultured Verrucomicrobiales bacterium | reverse complement strand
TCTCCGGACGCAACCCCGTTGGGGTTGGTGCTCCTCTTCACCGTTCCCCAGGGTATCCCGCATGCGCGGGAAACCCTGGGCTCTGGGACGTAATCCCTTCGGGATAGAAGGCCAAATTAGCGGATGCAAAATTGGTCAAAGCCGAGCTGAGCACTGAGTACTTTCTTCGCGCCTTCACGAGCTCCGCACGTTGGTCGCTCTCACGATGAACATTGGGCCGCCAGAACCTCGGCCAATTTCTCGGGATCGAGCGGCTTGGTGAGGTGAAGATTGAAACCTGCCTTTCTCGCTTTCTCCCGATCGTCCTCCTGCCCATATCCAGTGAGCGCGATCAGGAATACACTGTTACCACGCTGCGCCCGAATACGCCGGGCGAGTTCATATCCGTCGAGACCCGGCAGGCCGATATCCAGCAGCATTACATCTACATTGACCGTGAGCGCGCGCTCTAATCCCTGCTGACCATTCTCGGCCGTTTCCACCTCGTGTCCGTAGAGACGCAGCAGCCGAGCAAGCGACAACCTCGCATCCGGGTTGTCCTCCACCAGCAGGATCTTGCAAGGATGTATCGCCTTCTGAGGCGACTGCCGCACCCGGGCGGCGCCAGGTTTCTTCACTACGGGCAAGCGGATCTCAAACTCCGATCCGGCCCCGATACCATCACTACGTGCTGCGACCATCCCCTTGTGCATCTCCACAAGACTCCGCACGACTGCCAGCCCGATGCCCAAGCCGCCACGGGACCGCGCCAGTGTGGGAGACGCCTGCGCGAACGGTTCGAAAATCTGCTCCAGCGACTCTGGTGACAACCCTGTGCCGGAATCACGCACCCGGAGCACTGCTTCGTCACCGTCCGACACCGAGAGCCACACCCGCCCGCCTTCCGGCGTATATTTCACCGCATTGTTGAGCAAATTGACGATCACCTGCTCCATTCGCACCGGGTCCGCCTCGATTGTCACCGGCACTCCAGCGGTTTCGAAAGTGATCTCATGCCGCTGCGCACCGAGCATGGACTTGAGTGTTTGCAGCGCTTTTGCAGCCAAGTCCCGCAGATCGACGATCTCCAAGTTGAGCGAGATCTTGCCCGTGGTGATCCGTGCCACATCGAGCAGATCATCCACGAGCCGAGTCATGTGCGAAGATTGACGCGCGATGAGGTCAATCTGTTCGCGTGTCAGTTCAGGGTCCTCCGCTCCAAACCTCTTCATGATCGTGACGGCGTTCACGATAGCCGCGAGCGGGTTGCGCAGCTCATGTCCGAGCATTGCCAGGAACTGGTCGCGTTGTGTCACCGCACGCTTGCTCTCCTCGAGGAGATTGCGGACCTCATATTGCCGGCGGCGCGAACGGAGTGCAGAAGTGACAACACTAAAGAGCGTTAGCAACCGGATCGGCCGTTCCAGCAGCGTGAAGTTGCCTCCGGTCTGGAGAATCGCTTCCAAGCGGCGGCTGAACGCACTGGTCTCACCGCTGCCAGTCATCAGGATCAGCGGCAAGTCAGACCATGGCGGCTGATTCTTCAGCACATCCACCAGGCAGTTCAGTCCTTCTCCCGCGAGCGCCTCCTCCGCGATGAACAGCACACCGGCTCCAGTACTTACAGAGTCACAGAGCGCTTCGATCCTCCCAAATTGCGCAACCGCGATCCCGCGGCGCTCGAGTTGCATGCTTAGGAGCGCTGCGTCGCGTCCCGAGGGAGCGAGCAGGAGCACACGTTCGTCAACCGGCTCCTGGCGCTGATCAGTTATGCTCTTCACGGTCTTCGCTGTTTTTCAGCAGAGGGACGGCATCGCCGGTGTATTTGGGTTGTCCGGTCAGGACCCCCTCAAAATCCCGCAGCGGCTCCCCGACCCTCACCCCATCGCGGTCGATCTGGAACTCACGCACCGTCCGCTCATGAGGCGCACCGCGCTTCTTGATCAGCGACACCGCCCGTCGCACTTCGCCCGAGTGCTCGAAGTAACGGAGGAATACTACCGTATCCGCAAGGTAGCTCAGGTCGATCGGCGGATCGATCTGGGTACCTAACAACCCATGCTGAGCGATCACGATGAGACTGAGCACCCCCATCTTCGAGAGATAGCTCAGGAGTTCGTGCATCTGGATGATGAGATAGCGTTCCCCTGGCATCGCGCTCAGGTAACCATTCAGGCTGTCGATCACGATGATCTTTGCGCCAAACTTTTCTACGTGCCGGCGCACGCGCTGGATGAATTCTCCCGGAGAAAGCGAACCCGGATCTACTTGCTCAATCGCGCATTTCTCCTCCGCCATGAGCTTCCCGAAATCGGCGCCCATCGCTTCCGCACGTTTCAGGACCGTCTCGATCCGCTCATCGAAGGAAAACCAGGCGAAGTAATCGCCACGCCGGGCAGCCTCCGCGGCGTACTGATGGCAGAGCGTCGACTTCCCGACACCTGCCGCACCGACGATGAGCATCGTCGTACCAAGGTCCGGACCTCCTGCCATGATTCCATCGAAGCCTGGCACGCCACACGACACCGGCTTCATCTCATACTTCCGGGTATGTTCGGCTGCGACGAGCCGCGGCCAGATGACGAGACCTCCCTTGAGGATCACGTAGTCATGGTAGCCTCCATAGAAATCGACTCCGCGCATCTTCAGCACCTGCATTCGCCGGCGCTCCCGCCCGTATTCAGGAGCCATTCGCTCCATGGAAATGACACCGTGACAGATCGTCTGCAGCTGTCCGTCCGTCCCACCTCGCGAGGCGGGATCGTCGATGAAATAGACGGTGCATCCCATGCTCGTCAGGAAATTCTTTAGCGCAATGATCTGCCGCCGATACCGCACCTGCTCACGCGCCAACAGACGAATCTCCGTCAACGAATCGATGACAACCCGCTTCGGGCGCACTTGTTCGACGACGTTGATTATCTTATCCAAACTCTCCCCCAGCTCCACCTCGCCCGGATATAGTGCTGTGTAGTCCTGCTCGGGACGGCCCTGTTCAGCGGCTGCCACCTCAAAGATCTCGATTCCGCTGATATCCCAATCGTGTGATACCGCGACGCCCTCCAACTCCTCCCGACTCTCCGCAAGTGTCACAAAGAGAGCAGTTTCACCATTCCTCACTCCTTCCAGGAGGAACTGAAGGCTCAAGGTCGTCTTTCCCGTCCCCGGATCCCCGGTGATGAGGTACACACGCCTTTCGGGAATGCCTCCTCTCAGGATCACGTCGAGCCATTGCATTCCTGTGCTGATGCGCCCGGGTACCATTGGTGCCGTCTCTTCTGGAGAACCGGTTGCAAGTGCATCAGGGAGTTTCACTGGGTTCATACTGCTTTTGCAGTATATACGGACAAACACCTGTCAGCGTTTGCCTGATGCGAACTGTAGTACGCGTGGATGTCCCGGGGCGGCTAATGATGACTGGGATACTCCATCGGCGCCTCATTAATATAACTCCTTCAGGGAGAGTCGCCTTGGCGAGGGAGGAGCTTACCGGGAAAGTCCGCTGTATAAGCGTCTCGATTTTCGGAATGTAGCAAACCTCGATTGCGTGAGCCACCAGAACGCCGGGAGCTAAGAGCCTTGTCTTTAGACCCGACGAGGAACAATCCGAAGTGCCAACGGCGCTGAAACGACAAAGGCGGCTCTCTGCGTCGTGGAACTCCACCGAGAGCCGCCTCTACACAGGCCTAGAGCTTATCCCAAGAGGCGAGCCTCTTAACCCCAATCTTATTCGTAACCTTAATCCTCTGGAACGAAGGAGATTACGATTAAGAGGCTGTAGCGCCAACTGGGATGCGCTCTTAGCTGATCGTGATCTGCTTTATTTTTCCAATCCGCAAACCCGCACGAACCAGGTTGGGTTTAGATTCGCCAGTGGTTCACGCATCTTCTCGATCTCGGCTTCCGGACCGTGAATTTCCAAGCGAATGAGATCCGCGTTCTTCAGCATCTCTGCCAGCAGGTCTCCCACGTTTGAAAGATGCGCCAGCGTGCCATCGGCATCCTGATACGACTCGCGGCAGAAAACCTCGTCGCCATTCATCGTGAACTCATAGTTCAGCACCTTCTGCTCGGTGGCTGTCTTCTCTACAAACGCCGGAAGGAGCGCTTTCACGGCATCGAGCTTGCCCGCGTGAACTTTGAAGTACGGATGAAGACTGACGGGAGAAGTAATCATGACACGACTTCCTAGCGGCTCACAGTCGAGGCTGTCCACGCAACAAAACTACGCCTGTCTTTACCAGTTTCCTCGCCTCCGTCTCCTCTCCTCAAACCTCGCAACCGCGAACCCGGCCACGGCTCCGCAAAGATGCCCCTCCCAGGAAACTCCGCGCCTGCCTGGCAACAGCCCCCACACGATGCTGCCGTAAAGAACAATCACTGCGATGGCAGCCAGCGCAGTCCGCAGATGACGGGTGAGCCAGGCCGTGGTGACAAGGAATGAGGCGAGTCCGAAGATAATTCCACTGGCCCCGATCTGAACGGAATACGGGCGACCGAACAACCAGACCGCCATCCCTGTGAGCAGCCAAATCGCACCAGTCGTGGGCCAGAGCGGGTAACGTTTGGTGAGCGCCAGCAGGCAGAGCATAACGCCAAGCGGCGCTGTATTGGCGAGAAGATGAGACCAGCTACCGTGTAGCAACGGACTGAAGAGAACGCCACGGAGGCCGATCATCGTGCGGGGCGCGATGCCGAACTGAACAGGCCACCCGCCAGTCACCACGCTGAACAGGTGGATGATGTACAATGCGAGCAGCAAGATCCCGATCTGGGTCAACTGCTTGGAAAGAAAGCGTTCCATCGCCTCCTGTATCGCGGCCGGATAGCCGGCCAGCAAGATCCTCGCTGCGAAAACAATAGTAATCGCATTGCGCAAAATCTTCGCACCCACCCCAGCGCCCGTTATCCTTTTGCAAGACAAGCCATGGCCTCCACATCTTCCCTCTCCAGCGATGAACGCGGCATCATTGTTTCCTGTTCTAGTTGCGGACGAGCGAACCGCGTTCCTTTCGCCCGCATCAACAGTTCGGAAGGCCGATGCGCTCAATGCAAAGCTCCGCTGCCCGCGCTGGCTCAACCGGTGGAAGTCACGAGCGCTGCGGCGTTCCGAGCCCTTGTTTCACAATCGCCGCTACCGGTGCTGATCGACTTCTGGGCACCTTGGTGCGGCCCATGCCAGATGGTGGCGCCGGAAGTCGCCCGGCTCGCCAGCACCGCGGCCGGAGAGTTCGTCGTGGCAAAGGTGAACACGGAAGATCTGCCGGATGTTGGCGGAGCACTGGGAATTCGCTCGATCCCGACGTTTGCCGTGTTCAGCGGCGGGCGCGAGATGGAGCGCATGAGCGGCGCGATGCCTGCACCGCAGTTGCGAGCGTTCGTACAACGCGCGGCAGGAGCTTCGGGGCGGTAACTTTCATCCTGAAAAAAACAGTTGAGAGCAGCCAACGAGCGGGGCGCGTGAAGGCGGGAAGAAAGTACTCAGTACTCGGTGCTCAGAAGTCAG
>CBINJX010000400.1:0-5488 GCA_966251085.1 uncultured Verrucomicrobiales bacterium | reverse complement strand
GTGGAACTGACCGGGCATCTGGATGTGAATCCCGGTGGTCGTCCGACCCTGCTGAATATGTGGCTCGGGAGCCATTACGGCGGGAGCGCTTTGTCTGTGGGCCAGGATGAGGCTTGGTCAAAGGTGATCGGCCCTTTTGTGATCTATTGCAATGAAGGGAGCGGTACGGATGCTCTGTGGCGGGAGGCTCTGGACCGAGCGGCGAAGGAATCCGAGGCGTGGCCGTACACATGGGTTTCGGACCGCGCATATCCGCCGGGAGCCGAGCGGGCGACTGTGGGCGGGCAGGTGGTAATCCGCGACGAGCAGAACCAGCGGGGGACGACTGGTGTGATCCGGGTCGGGTTGTCGGCGCCGGATTATTCCGTTCCTTCACGTCGAGGCTCTGCAACCGTGGATTGGCAGCGGGAAGGGAAGTATTACCAGTTCTGGAGCACGGCCGATGTGCAGGGGCGATTCGAGTTGCGGAATGTCAGACCTGGTAATTATACGCTCCATGCCTTCGCGGATGGTGTGCTCGGGGAGTACATGAGGAAGAATATCACAGTGACCGCAGGCCAGAGTGTCGATCTCGGATCGATGACATGGCTGCCGGAGCGGCGAGGAAGGCAACTCTGGGAGATCGGCATTCCCAACCGCAGTGCGGAGGAGTTCCGTCACGGCGATCACTATTGGAAGTGGGGGCTCTATCTCCGCTATCAGGATGAGTTTCCGAATGACGTGGACTTCGTCATCGGCAAGAGCGATTGGCGAAAGGATTGGAACTACGCGCAGCCGCCGCGTATCGCTCCCGATGGGAAGGTTAGCGATTCCGTGTGGAAGATTTCCTTTGATCTGGAAGATGTGCCGTCAGCGCCTGTGACTCTTCGTTTAGCATTCTGCGGGAGCCGTGCCGGGAGCCGCGTCTCCGTCCTGGTGAATGATCATGCAGTCGGCGATACGGGCGAACTCCCGGATACCGCAGTGATGCACCGCGACGGTATCCGCGGTTACTGGTTCGAGCGGCACGTCACCTTCGAACCATCGCGGCTGGAGAAAGGCCGCAACATAATCCAGTTACGCTCTCATGCGGAGGTATGGCATCAGGGAGTGCTCTACGATTACCTCCGTCTGGAGGCTGCGGATGAGTCCGCTCCGAATGCGGGGCCTGGCACGTAAATCAGCATCAAAGATTTTCAATGAATCATCTACTTCTCTCCACCCTTGGGTCTCTGGTTGCGCTTTGTTTCTCCGCCGGAATGGCTCTGGGAGCGAGCGCTGCTGATTCAGCGCAGCCGGTATCCGCGACTGCTCAGCTTCCGACATTGTACCTCGTGGGCGATTCGACCGTGAAGAACCGAACCAAGGGGCAGATGGGGTGGGGGACTCCGATCGCGGATCTCTTCGACCAGAGTAAGATCCGGGTTGAGAACCGTGCCCTGGGCGGTCGCAGCAGCCGCTCTTATCTGCGGGAGGGACTCTGGGCGAAAGTCATGGAGAGCCTCAAGCCCGGTGACTACGTGCTGATTCAGTTTGGCCATAACGACAACGGCCCCATTGCCGAAGGAAAAGCCCGGGCCTCGCTGAAGGGGAACGGTGACGAAGTGAAGGAAGTCGTGCTCGAGGAGACCGGTCAGCCGGAGACGGTTTATTCCTTCGGATGGTATCTGAGGAAATATATCGCCGATGCGAAGGCAAAAGGCGCAACACCGATCATCTGCTCGCTGGTGCCGCGGAATATCTGGAAAGACAGTAAAGTTACGAGGGGTGCTGGCGGCCATGGTGGATGGGCGGCCGAGGCCGCTCGCCAAGGAGGTGCGCTTTTCATCGATCTCAATGAGATCGTGGCCCGTCGTTATGAGCAGGAAGGATTTGAAACGGTTGGCTCGCGCTATTTTACGAAGGTCGATCACACGCACACCACGCCCGACGGAGCGCGGCTGAATGCCGAGTGTGTCGTGGAGGGGATCCGGGGATTGAGGGATTGCGACCTTGCACAATATCTGAGCCCTTCACCTGCGGTTGCTGGTACATCGACGCCCTGAGCTGGTTTGCTTTTTCTATAGCACGGCCTCTTTCCGATGGTTCATCCTAACACCATGTCCCCCTCATCGCTCAGTCGTCGCGAAGCGTTGCGACGCATCCTCGTGGCCTCGGCACTTGCCACGTCCCTCGATATCACCGCCTTTGCTGTCCAGGATATCCGGACTATTGGCACGGATCCGAATCTGCTCAAGAAGGAGATCCCATGGCCGCGCCTTCTCACAGAGGAAGAGAAGCGGCTCGTTACCGTTCTGGGGGATCTGATCATCCCGGCGGATGAGTTCGGGCCGGCGGCGAGCACGGTTGGTGTGCCCGATTTCATCGATGAGTGGGTGAGCGCTCCGTATGATCAGCAAAAGCGTGACTGCAAGACAATCCGTGACGGGCTTGCATGGATTAATAGCGAGTCAGCGCGGCGTTTTGGAAAGGGGTTTGCCGAAGCCTCTCCTGATCAGCAGGCGACGATTCTCGATGAAATTGTTACGGAAGGAACCGAAGCCCGGAAACAGGGGCTCAGATTCTTCCGTCTCCTCCGGGATCGTGTCGCGGGTGGCTACTACTCCACACCTGAAGGATGGCGGGCGATCGGTTACACCGGAAATACTCCGCAAAGTGAATTCGCCGGACCTCCAGAAGAGGTGCTGAAACAACTCGGACTCATTTAACATTCCCCTCCTGTTCAATGGCCTTTCTTTCTACCTCAAAGACACGCGCGGAGCGTTATGATGTGATCGTAGTCGGCAGTGGTGCTGCCGGCGGCATGGCGGCTTATGTACTGGCGAAGGCGGGTGCAAAGGTGCTCATGGTCGAAGCGGGGCGGAACTACGATCCGCGGACGGAGACGCCGATGTTCCAGTCCTTCGCGGATGCGCCGCTCCGGGGTACCTCGTTCCCGGAGAAACCGAACGGCTTCTTTGATGCCACGATCGGTGGCTGGGTCGTGGATGGTGAGCCGTATGTGGTGCGCAAAAAGAACACGTGGACCGAGGGCGCAGTGGATAACCGCATGCGGACGGAGCAGAATTTCATGTGGTGGCGGGCACGCATGCTAGGCGGGCGGACCAACCACTGGGGGCGTGTCTCACTGCGAATGGGACCGCGCGATTTCAAGCCGCATTCCACCGACGGACTCGGCGTCGATTGGCCGATCAGCTACGAAGAGGTTGCCCCGTATTACGACAAGGTGGAGCAGTACGTCGGGATCTTTGGCGCCAAGGCCGGGCTGCCCAATGACCCGGATAGCGATTTCTTTCTCCCTCCGCCAAAACCTCGCGCCTATGAGCTGCTGCTCCAGCGTGGTGCGAAGAAGCTTGGAATCCGGGTCATCCCGGCGCGCATGGCGATTCTCACGAAGCCGATGCCCGGACGAGCCGCCTGCTTTTATGCCACTCCGTGTGGGCGCGGATGCTCCATCGGCGCTGCTTTCCAATCCACGACATCAGTTATCCCGGATGCACTGCAGACGGGAAATCTGGACATCATCACCGATGCACAGGTCCGCGAAGTGACGGTGGACAAAGAAGGACGTGCAACCGGGGTCCACTTCATCGACAAGCGAACCGGACGCGAGGAACATGCGGCGGCCCGGGCAGTGGTTCTGGGTGCCAGTGCCTGTGAGACATCACGCATTCTCCTGAACAGCCGTTCCTCTCGCTTCCCTCAGGGACTCGGCAACTCGACCGGCCATCTAGGCCGCTGGCTCACTGATTCGACCGGCAGCAACCTGGGCGGACAGATCCCTGCGCTGGAGAATATCCCGCTACATAATGAGGACGGCGTCTCGACGATGCATCTGTATGCACCTTTCTCTGAAGCGCAGTCGCGGAGCGCAAAGGAGATGGGATCTCCGCGCGGTTATTACATGGCGTGGAGTGGGGGACGTCTGATGCCTGGGCTCAGTGCACCGCTCAGCCTCGCAGGAGATGTCTACGGCAAGAAGCTGAAGGCTGAAGCCCGGCGGTACTACGGCACTTTTGTGGACATCCATGCCCGAGGCGAGATGATCCCGAATGAGAAGAGCTACTGCGAACTGGACCCGGAGAAGAAAGATCGCTGGGGCATTCCAGTTCTGCGCTTCAATTTCGAGTGGAACGACTACGAGATCCGGCAGGTCGAGCACATGCAGAAGACCTTTGCGGAGATGATCGAGGCAGCAGGAGGCCGCGTTTCCCGTCCACCGGAGAAAGATGGTCGGAAGGCGATGACCGCCGGAGGCAGCGTGAACCATGAGATGGGTGTCACTCGGATGAGCACGCGTTCGGAGGATGGTGTAACAAATCCCTACGGCCAACTCTGGGACTGTCCGAATGTCCTCGTCGCAGATGGCGGAGTTTTCGCCAGCAACCCATATAAGAATCCAACCCTCACGATCATGGCCCTCGCCATGCGCGGATGTGAGAAGCTCCTGCAGGAAGTGCGCCCGGGAGGAAACGCTGCAGGTGTATAGGCTCCGGTAAGTACCTGGATACGAAAAGCCCCGCGAATCGATTGATCGCGGGGCTTTCTCTGTTTTAGCCCTTTATCAGGGTGTCTTTAGCGGCTCGAAACCAAGCCCAAACGAGTGCGCTGAATTCTCCATCATGGTTGGAAGAATTGTAAGGAAGGTGTCCCAATCCTGGGAATTCGTGAACTGCGTGTCCCATGCGACGAAGACGGAATCGGGAACCAGGTTCGATTGTTCGATCAGAATCCGGATATCTTTCTCCCAATCCGCGATCCGGACATAACCGAGGGCGCACGGACGTACCACATCGCCTGGGGGCTGGAACTGCCGAAGGAATTCATCGCGCTCATAGGCTGATGAGAACTTGGCATGAACGTGGGTGGAAAGTGTGGTGACCGTCTGTGGGGGAAACTCCATCAGTTGGTAGAAGCGGGTAAGTGTTTCCTTCACAATATTCCAATCCGCCGCATTGCGGGCATTCCGAATCCCCAGCTTCACTCGCTCCGCGTTCCGTGTCAGCGTGCCATTCTCACCAAAGAACCGGCCGGTAAGCTCGTAGTCGTACAGATCATCCAGGCGGCGAAGGCGGATCTGGTCGGGCCGAATCCCAAGACCTTTAGCCGGATCGCAGATCTTTGAACCGAAACTATCGAACTGTGCCTGCCCGTAAGAAACAGGCCCGGCAAACGGTACGTCGATGGCGACTCCAAAGATTTCGATCGGGATGATTTCCATTGGGCGCGGAAATTACGGTGAGTTCACAGAGGTACAAGCACTCTGTGAAAGGAAGCGCGAAAGAATAACCCGAGCAGATTTGGGCTGCAGCGGTCCGGTTCCGATCGAGAATTGGCACTCGGCAAATGCATTTGAACGGAAGAATTGATCAGCTTATTCTTCCCCGCTCCCTGACAGGCGCATACCATCTTTTCAGCCCGGAGTTCCATCTCCAGAGCGCCGTCCGGAATGAGTGAAGTGGCGGAGGAACTCTTTTGAGTGTCGCAAACCATGTCCGGAGTGCCTCGG
>CBINJX010000399.1:0-5490 GCA_966251085.1 uncultured Verrucomicrobiales bacterium | reverse complement strand
AATACGGATGAAAAATCGTCCGCAACTGTTCGCGGATGGAAAAGTACTGAAGGAAAATCGTCCGCAATTTATCGCCGAAAGATAACTACTGATGGAAAATCAGCCGTATCTGGGCTGTTTCCGGGGGCGCGACGGTCAAAACTGCTGCTTTATACCCTCCGGGGTCTCTCTCGTAGGCCCGTTTACGGCTTCGGATCTCCCCGGCGTGGAAAGTTCAAGTCCTCTTCCAGCGGCTGAACCGGTACCGGCACCGCACCCGGTTCCGTCTGCAAAGGTGGTGAGACCTCTCGAATAATGAAGGCGCTCGTCCCGCAGACGCGTGACGCCAGCCACCTAATTTCCTGCTGCCTTCAGGATTATGACCGAAATAACCTCAGGCTTATGTCCCATCATCATCCTTCGCTCGAGCATCGTTTCCTCACTCGGCGCGACTTCTTGCACCGGTGTGGAATGGGAATGGGAGCGATGGCTCTGGGGAGTATCCTCGGGCAGGCGGGGATTTTCGGTCCTACAGGGGCTTCCGCGGCGACGGGACCGATCAATCCGCTGACACCCAAGCAGCCGCACTTCCCGGCGAAGGCGAAGCGGGTGATCCACCTTTTCATGAACGGCGGGCCGTCGCACGTGGATACGTTCGACCCGAAACCGCAGCTCAATAAATACCACGGCAAGGAGTTGCCTGGTGAGCAGCTGAAGACCGAACGCAAGACGGGAGCGGCTTTCGGTTCACCGTTCAAGTTTCAGAAGTACGGCAAGAGCGGGATCGAGGTGAGCGAACTTTTCGCGAAGACGGCGGAGAGCATTGACGACATCTGCGTGATCCGCTCGATGCATGCCGATGTGCCGAATCACGAGCCGTCGCTGCTCCTGATGAATTGCGGTGAGGCACGGCTTGTGCGCCCAAGCATGGGCTCGTGGCTGACTTACGGCCTCGGCAGCGAGAATCAGAACATGCCGGGGTTCATCTCCATGTGCCCGGGCGGATATCCGATTCAGGAGAGCCAGAACTGGCAGTCCGGATTTCTTCCCGGTGTGTACCAGGGGACATACATCGATACGAGGCACTCGGAACTCGAGAAGCTCATCGAGAACATTCGCAACAACCATGTCACGATGCGCGAGCAGCGGCAGCAGCTCGATCTGCTCCAGCAGCTCAATGCCGAGCACATGCGCAAGCGGCAGCAGGATGCGCAGCTCGAGGCGCGGGTGCAGTCATTTGAACTGGCGTACCGAATGCAGATGGATGCGGCGGATGCTTTCGACATCAGCAAGGAGCCGCAGAGCATCCGCGAGATGTACGGCAGCAATGTGCAGGGGCGGCAGATGCTCATTACCCGTCGTCTCATCGAGCGTGGCGTCCGCTTCGTCCAGGTGTGGCACGGGGAAGGGCAGCCTTGGGACAGCCACGATGATATCGAGGTAAACCATCGCCGTCTCGCGGGGGAATGTGATCAGGCGATCGGCGCGCTACTCAAGGATCTGAAACAGCGCGGCCTGCTCGATGAAACACTCGTGATCTGGGGCGGTGAATTCGGCCGCACGCCGACCGTGGAGCTACCGACTCCCGGGGCCAATGCGGGGAAGGTCAACGGGCGTGATCATAACCATTATGGATTCACCATGTGGATGGCGGGAGGTGGCGTGAAGGGTGGTTATGTGCACGGCGCGACAGATGAGTTCGGATTCAAGGCCGTGGAGAAACCGGTGCACGTGCACGATCTGCACGCGACGATCCTGCACCTGCTGGGATTTGATCACGAAAAGCTTACCTATCACTACGCCGGGCGCGACTTCCGTCTCACCGACGTACATGGGCACGTGGTGAGGGATATTGTGGCGTAAACGGGGCGTCCTTTTGGAGTGCGGTGGCAAGTCCCGCAGGCGCGGGACGCGACACCGCTTTGCCAAGGGTGAAGGTGGTGGGGAGCGGGAGGCGATTACGCTATGATCAAGGGAGAGTGTTCCTTCGCCGTATAGGGTGCGAGAGGTAGGTTAATGCTTTCCTTTCGCGCACGGTTCTCTGCCTCCCACTCCCCGCCGTCCATCCCCCTGCAAAGCAGTGTCGCGCTGTCGCTTGCCACCGCATTCCAAAAAGAGCCCCGTTCAGCGGAACCTCGCCCGCGCCGCCTCCAGCGATTCCAGATTACCGATATCCAGCACGCTCCCATTCATCTTCCACGCGTACACCGGCTCTTGACGGCTGAGCCATTCGACGAAACTGCCGGGAGCATCGGGTGAGCCTCCCTGTGCGAGATACTCTGCAATGCGCGGGAGGGTTTCCCGGGGATACAGGTAAAGAGGTGGTACGCCCCATGCGGATTTCGGTTCGCGGGGCTTTTCCTGGAATTCCAGGATTCGGTTTTCGTCATCGAGCACCACGATGCCGGTACGGCGGCGGGCTTCCAGCTCCTCCACATGGCGTGCGCAGATGTGCGGTGCGCGGCGGGCCTGAAACGCAGCGGCGAATTCCTTCAGCGGGAAGAGAAGAATGTTGTCCGCAGCCGCGATGAAGAGGTCATCGCGCAGGTCGCATCGGTCGAGCGCCAGCTGGATATCTCCGATAGCGCCGAGGCGGTTTTCGTTTTCCGTAGAGCCGTCATTGACCAGTTCGATAGGCAAATCGGTGGGGCGACTGTTCTTCCATGCCTCGAAATGGTGATAGAAACGTTCATTCGTCACCACGCAGATGCCGTCAATCTCAGGTATGGTTGTTACCTGATCGAGCAGGTGATCCAGAATCGTTTGACCTCCGACTTCGAGCAGAGGTTTGGGGAAGTCTTTCGTAAGTGGGTAGAGCCGCGTAGCGTACCCGGCGGCCAGGATCAGAGCTTTCATAAAATGGATGCGCCATCCGCGGAATGGCAGATGAGAACCGGTGCATCGGCCGCAAATTCCGGCCGCACGGCGGCGTAACGCTCTCGGACGTATGCCGCCGCACTCTCTGCACGGGCGGCATCGACCAGCGCGATGCAGCACCCACGAAATCCCGCCCCGCTAAAGCGAGCGCCGTACACACCATCGGTCTGGATAAGAATATTGTAGAGATCAACCAGAGGTGGAGATCCGCATTCGTAGTTCTCGATCGAACTGCGCCCGGAGTCGGACATGAGCTTTCCGAACTCCACGAGATCCCCGCGCTCCCAAGCTCCAACCCCGAGGTTGACGCGGTCGGTTTCTTCAAAGAAATGCCGCGCCCGGCGGGCGGGCGCGCCTTCGAGGTGATCTCCATACCGCTCGTACTCGTCTCGTGTGACGTGGCCGAGAAGAGGACAGTCGACACTCCGTCCTGCAGCAGAGAGCAGAGTGCGTGCAGCCTCGGCGCATTCCTCTACGCGGAGGTTGTAGCCAGTCGTGACCAATGTCTGCCGCACTCCCGAGAAGGCAATCATCCATACATGCTCCGCCTGAGCGGGAGAGGGGGCGATAAGGTCGTGCGTGCTCGCCTTGCAATCGATCACCGTCAAATGATTACGCCGCGACAACAGGATGGCCGCCTGGTCCAGAATGCCATTTCGCAGGCCGAGGTACTCGTTTTCGATCAAACGGTCTCGCTCGACGTTTTCCCATGGGGAGAGGTGCAGCCCGTTTACATCCTCCAAAGCCAGCAGATATGCCACACCCACGGCTGCAGAGGAGCTGAGTCCTCCTTCGGCCAGCCCACCCGAGGTAATTCCCACGAATCCGTGCCGCAGATCGTACGATCGCCCGAGCGCAACGGCTGCACCTCGAATGTAGTTGCCCCAATCACTTGGGACTCTCGCGGGTACTGCCGCGAGATCCACGTCGATATCACCGTCAAAGGTGATGCTGCGAACCCGGACCCGGGCCTCTGGAGTGGGGACATATGCCAGATGTACTGCCCGGTCGATCGCCATGGCTGTCACGCGTCCGAGTTGATGGTCGATGTGTGCCCCCAGTGGGCAAATGCGGTAGGGGGAGCGGACCACGCGTGTTGCTTCGACGCCGTAGTGCCGCTGAAGTTCTGCCTGAAGTTGGGAGATTAGAGCGGGGGTGCTCATCGATACGGAAATTTGAGGAGGAAAGGATGGAGCGGAGGAAATGTCCGCATAGCAAGATTCTTCGGGCTTGCCAGTCCGCCCGACCCAACGAGTATCTCCCGCCCTCGCAAGCCAGCAACGAGCGTGTGTTGGCCGGCGAGATATCCAGATCCACCTCGCGCTCCGATTTTCTGAATTAAATGCCCACGACGCCCCTTGAGCGGCTTTTGTTCCTGCAAGGTAACCAATGTTTCTTCTGTAATCGCCAGATACCGCGCGATCAGGCCAGCATCGAGCACCTTGTGCCGCAGTCGCTGCAGGGGACGAACAACATGAACAATCTGGTGGCGTGTTGTAAGACGCTGAACGGCATCTTCGGGAACCTGAGCCTCAAGGAGAAGCTTCGGGTGATCCTGATGCAGAAGGGGGAATTCGTCTGCCCCAATGCGCCAAAGGAGCAGCCGCAACAGCCCGCCCAGCTCCCTCAAAAGGGGCAGGGGCAACAACAGAAAGCGCTTCCCGCACCCAAGAATACGCCCCCGCCGTCTCAGGAGAAGAAGAACGGTCAGCAGCCGCAGGAGCGGCTTCCGGAGAGGAAAACCCAATATCCACCGTACCCGGGGCCCAGCCAACCTGTGGCAGAGACATCGACCCCGCAGCCGCTTCCGGAAGCGGTGAAGGAAGAGGTAGCCGAAACGCCTACACCGGAGCCAGCGAAGGCTGCGCCACAGTCTGCTCCGAAGGCTGCATCCCAACCTTCAGCGAAAACGCCGGCTGGGCCTGCGCCGAAAACGTCCTCGCAAGGAGCAGGAAAGAAAACGGCAAAAACTCCACGTTTGCCCGCTCCGGCATCGGGAAAATCAGCGCCGGCGGCGGCGAAAGCGGCCGCAGTTCCTGCTGCATTACCAGCACCGGAGATCAAACCCGAGGGTAACGTTGTCCAGGACGATCCGGATCAATGGAAGTTGTTCGAGATTGTGTAAAGGCGGCGGAGCAACGCTGCGATCGGCAGGCGGCCCCGTAGCGTCAGCCATCCTGGCTGCGGGTGCCCCGACTATCCGGGTCGGAGGCTGATCAAGCAGATAGTTCTACGGTATTCAGAGAAAGAATGCGGGTAGCTTGTGAGCTGCCCGTGAAGCGTCTTGGACCCGGAGCAAGGATGCTCCCTCACTCACTGCCAGGATGGCTGGCGCTACGGTCCCCCATCAGCCGGACCCACCCATCGGGCGTGTGGGTGAAATGCTCCGGCTCGAGCCCGATAAACCCAATGTGCTCGGGCATCCACTCATACCGCTGTACGGTGATCCGTGGGCGGTCGATGCGGACCACGTTGAAGGCATTCGATTCTCCTCGTGCGCGTTTCGAGATAGTGCCGGCCTGAACGATCAGCGCAGAATGACCGGCGATCTTGTACCGCTCCGAACTGTGCCCTGTCCGGCTCACATGCAGATGGCCGGAGATGAAGAGATCCGCGCCGATCTCTGCGAGACCC
>CBINJX010000398.1:0-5502 GCA_966251085.1 uncultured Verrucomicrobiales bacterium | reverse complement strand
GGGTTACTATCCGGCGCGACAATTCGACTTCTACCCCGATTTTTGAAGATTACGTCTACCCGGGTGTCCGGCCGCTTACTCTTCGAGGCGATAGTTTTTATGTAGAGGTGCGCGATCAAGACGCTGTCCAGATCCGCAAGAATGGCAACCCGATCGCCTATCAGGCTCCGGGTATCTCCATCCAATAGCTTTTCGATCTCCTGTTGCCGGCCAGCGGAGTTCATTCTTCGCTGGCCGGTTTTTCATCTTTTTAGCTAGTAGTTCTCACGCAGCAACACCGGCATTGAAGCTCCATCACCACCGAACTTCCGTTGCCGATTCGCAAAATTTCCGTTTTCAGGTGAGTACAGAGGAAGCCGCCGATCTGTTAATTCCCGGCTCTCAACCCTCAACTCTCAACCCTCAACTGCCTTTCAGATGACACCCACCCCTGTTGCTATTCCGAAGAAGAAGGTCGGCATGATCAGCCTTGGTTGCGCCAAGAACCTCGTCGATGCCGAGATCATGCTCGGAGGTGTACTCGCCGAAGGCATGGAGATCACCGCAAATGCTGAGGAGGCGGATGTGCTGATCGTAAACACATGCGCCTTCATCGACTCAGCAAAGGAGGAGTCGATTGAAGCGATCCTCGAGGCGCATCAGCAGCGCGGACTCCGCAAAAAGCCGGGGCAGAAGTTGATCGTGAGTGGCTGCATGGCGCAGCGGTTTTCCACTGAACTCGTCAAGGAGATGCCCGAAGTGGATGCGTTCATCGGGCTCGATCAGGTAGCACGCGCAGGCGAGATCATCTCGGATGTGGTGGCTCAGCCTTCGACTGTTCACGATGATACCTGGGAACCTCTGAACCTCGTGACCCGCAAGCCGGTGTACATCCCTGACTGGGATACCCCGCGTTTCCGCCTCACTCCGACACATACCGTTTATACAAAAATCGCGGAGGGATGTAATCACCCGTGTTCCTTCTGCGTGATTCCGCAGATGCGCGGTAAACATCGCTCGCGCACAATCGAGTCCGTCGTGGCCGAAGTCCGGGCCTTGGTGGCCGAGGGCGTGAAGGAGATCAATCTGATCAGCCAGGATACGACCTATTTCGGAATGGATCAGTGGGACGAAAAGGCAGGTCCGCGGCAGCAGGTGGATTCTTCCCGTGGTCCGACTCTTACGAAGCTCCTGCGCGAGTTGCAGAAGATCGAGGGAGATTTCTGGATTCGCCTCCTCTATACGCACCCTGCTCACTGGAGTGATGAGTTGATCGCGTGTATCGCTGAATGCGACAAGGTCTGCCGCTACATCGATATGCCGCTGCAGCATATCCATCCGCGGATGCTGGAGGTGATGCGCCGTGAGACCTCGAGCGAGCACATCGAAAACCTGATCGCACGGATCCGCGCCGGCATTCCCGGGATCACGATCCGTACGACCTTTATCGTCGGTTTCCCGGGGGAGACGGAGGAGGAATTCGAATACCTGCTCGATTTCATTGAGCGCACTCGATTCGAGCGTCTCGGCATCTTTACCTACTCACAGGAGGAAGGTTCGCGCGCTGCGAAGATGGAGGATCAGATCCCGAACCGCATCAAACAGGTACGTTATCGCAAGGCGATGCAGCTCCAGCAGCAGATCGCACGTGAGATCTCCGATGCGCAAGTCGGCCAACGTCAGCGTGTACTTGTGGATCAACCGCTCGTTGCCCGCAGCGCTGCCGATGCGCCCGACGTGGACGGTCGCGTACTTCTCACCGAACCGGCACCGGTTGGTGAGTTCATCGAGGTCGAGATCGTAGGTACGCAAGTGTACGATCTGGTCGCAAAGCGGGTGTAAGTCTCTCTCGTATTCGTAATCCTAATCCTGATCTCCCGGTGCAGTGAACGCATCGGGAGGGATTACGAGTAAGATTATACAGGCGACGCACTCTCGCGCCTCTCCTCGACGGTCTCCTCGGCTCCCGTGTGCAAGCGGTTCCCCCGCCGATAGCTCACTGCAAAGAACAGGCCAACCACCAGAGTCACACCGCAAAGGATCGCCCAATACAACTGCCAGTCGGTTCCCTGTGGCCCGGAACACCACTGCCGCCACCACCCCGTGCTGAGCGCACCGCTGAAGTTCCCCACCCCAGCGGTCATGAACGTCAGCAATGCCTGAGCCCGCGTGCGGTACTCAGGCTCGACCCGGCGCTCGAGGTAAATCTGCCCGGTGATGAAGAAGAGCGTGTAACACAGCCCGTGGAGCGAAATTCCGGTAAGCAGCCATCCGCGGGTGTCGATTGCGAACATCGCGTAGCGGATCACGCCGAATGTGATGCCGGCCAGGAACACGGTCTTCAGGCGGAAGCGGGTAAGTAGCGGCGCCAGCGCATACATCGCGATAATCTCACTCACCTGCCCGAGTGACATCGCCGCAGAGACACGATCCTCCCCGACATCCCTCAGGTGCAGAACAGTGAAAGGATAGAATGCGGCGAGTGGGATACTGAAGAGCGCTGCGGTGACAAATACCGAGCGGTGATCGGGATTCTTCAGGAGCACGAAGGCATCCCAGCCAAAGACATCCTTCCATCGTTTCTTGCCGGGAGCCGCGCTCGGCGGAACCGGAGGCAGCGTCAGGGTGAATGCAGCGACGAGCAGCCATACGGCCACTGCAGCGAAACCGGAAAGCGTCGAGCTATCCGCATGGAGAACAAACGAAAGCAATAGACCCGCGCCCATCCAGCCGAAGGTTGCCCAGACCCGGATCGGGCCGAACTCTCGTTCAGGTTCGCGAAGATTCGCCAGCACGATCGCGCTGGAAAGGCCCCAGGTGGGAGACGCGCAAAGTTGCTCCAGCTGGAGAAACGCGAGCACCCATCCGGCTCCCCAGTTTCCCTTGATCGCAGCAAAAGTGAGAATGAGGGAGATAGCGCCGCCCACCAGCAGCCAACGGAGAATCCGCTCCGCAGAAAAATGCCGGTCCGCCAGCGTACCCACCAGCATTGGTGAAATAAATGCCGCAATCGAAGAGCACGCGAATGCGTACGGCGTGAGCGATTCGAGCCCGTGTGAACGGAGCACGTTGCTGAATGGCACGTACCAGAGTGCAATGCCATGTGCCTGAAGACAGAAGAGTGCGCACAGTTTTGCGCGCAGAAGTGGAGAGCCGTTCATCGGCCGTGAATGTTAGGACGCCAACCTACGGCTTCGCCGCTTGAGCGTGATGTGAACGATCTCCGCGGGAGCCTGAATGCGTAGAGGGAACCAGTTTCCGACCCCGTTGGAGACGATCAAATGGTTCTGCTCAAGGCTATAGAGGCCGGACCAATATCGAAACATGACGGGGCCGAAGCCAACATCATCACTGGCCATCAATTGCCCGCCGTGGGTATGCCCCGAGAGCGTCAGCGGGATGCCTGCGGCTGCGGCTGCATCGAAGGCATGCGGATGATGCGCTAGCAGCACGGGGAAAGCATTGGGATCCCGCAATGAAAGGAGTTGCTCCAAGGAGGCGGCAATTGCCTCATCACCTCGCTCGTGGGCTCGTGAGTTTGAACGGGCGGGACTGCCCCACTGAAGTCCCAGCAGCTGCAGCGGGACTCCCGAAATCTGCAATGTGGCAGCCTGATTCACCAGTAGGTTGATGCCCGCATCCCGGGTGCGGCGCACAAACTCCGCGCCGTCTTCAATAAGGTCGTGATTTCCCTCAATGAGATGCAGTCCGTGCGGTGCCTGAAGTCTCTTCAACAGACGGATCGCCTCGGGAAGATCGGAGAGTGAGGTATTGATGAGATCGCCCGTAAAAACGATCAGATCTGCGCCGAGATCATTTGTCGCACGCACCACATCATCGAGCACCTGGCCAGAGGTGAACGGTCCGACGTGCAGGTCGCTGAGGTGTGCAATCGTCACTCCATCCAGTGCGGCGGGAAGCTGAGGCAACTCGAGCGTGAAACGCCGAACACGGAAATGCCGAAGCTGCGTGATAGCTACTCCGGTGGAAGCGATCGTCACCAGCGGCGGCACGAGGGCCAGTGAAGCGCTTAGAAAATCGCGCCGATGAATTCCCTCTGACGTTGTTTCAGGACTCCTCTTTCCTGAGCTCCTCCCGAAGGACGAGATGAGCTTCGTCACGCCCCATCCCCCAAGCCCGAGCCAGAGCAGCGATACACCGAGCGGCAGAAGCAGCAGGTGCCAGATGAATACCGCGGACGTCGCTGACTTCATCCAGAGTCCCGGAGGCTGAGCCGGACCAAAGCGCGTCAACATTATCAGACCAAGCCCGAGCACCTGTCCGAGCACGAAGACCAGCGTGATTAATTGCCACCTACGTTGTTGTCGAGAGCGCCGAAGAAGCCAGCAAACGCCGACTGCCCAGAAAACATCGAGCACGAGCAGAATCGAAAGGACGACGACGATGAACACAGGCCTGCTCCTTTAATACGAATTCCGGAATTCGCACATGTTTCCCGTGAATTTTCCGAAGGGGCGCAAAAACGGGTCAGCAGGCATTCTCCCGACCAATGTCGCAGCCGTCCAATATCCGGGTTTTTCTCTTGTTCCCACTTAATAACTCAAGCGCACAGTACTTGGCTTGGCGGGGACAATCGCGGGACGCTCGCGGTCCGGGGATTCAGTTCCGAGGAGCTTCCGCTCCTCTGCTTCGATATCGTCATCTGCTCCCCCCTGAGCGCGGCCGATATCTGCCAGCAATGCAAGCGCGGACCGAAGGTGGGGGTGCTCGCGCCGCATACGTTTTCCAAGACGCAGATAGATCGGGACAGCACGCAGGATGAGTTTTCGGGCTTCGTCCAATCGCCCCGTCGTGAGCAACAGACTGCTCAATGATGCCAAATCCGCAGCGACTTCGGAATGGTCCGCCCCCAAAAACGTCTCATCGATCTCATATGCACGCCTCAGAAGCGTTTCCGCCTCTGTGAAATCCTCCCGCTGCGCGACCACAGTCGCGAGGAGCTTCAGTGCCGGAGCAAGTTCGAGGTGCGAAGAGCCATATGTCTTTTCATCCGCCTCCAGTGCGCGGCGCAACAACTCCTCCGCCTCATCGTAACGACAAATGCTGATCAGGATTCCTGCTCGATTATGGAGTCCGGCGATGACACGCGGATGTGCGGGCGCAAATGAGCGTTCATCGATCGTGAGTGCCCGGCGATAGAGTCCATCTGCCTCGAAGAGACGGCCGGCGGCCTCTACCAACCCCGCAAGGCGATGCAAGGCCACCGCCACTCGCGGATGATTTGGGTTTGTCTGCCGCTCCTCAATCTGAAGCGCGCGGCGCAGGAGCCCTTCGGCTTCCTCGAATTGGTTCACCGCGCGCAGGCATCCTGCGACGGTATAGAGATCCCCGACTACATCGGGATGTTCCGATCCGCAGATCCTCTCGGTAATCTCCAGGGCGCGCCGGGCAAATGGAATCGCTTCCCATAACTGCCCCCGTGTACGGAGCACGGCAACAAGGTCCCTGAGTCGCTGCGCGACTTCGGGGTGATCTTTGCCGAAGCGTTGTTCATCGATCTGG
>CBINJX010000397.1:0-5508 GCA_966251085.1 uncultured Verrucomicrobiales bacterium | reverse complement strand
CTCCCTGTTGCGGGAATTGCGCGCGCATACCTCCCCACAGCTTCTCGAGCTCCTGCGCATTCCCGGAATGGGTCCGAAGAAGACACGCGTTCTTCACGATGATCTCGCCATAGGGAGTATCAACGACCTGAAAGCCGCTGCGGAGAAAGGGCTCATCCATGAGCATCCCGGCTTCGGGGAAAAGACCGAGCAGAAGATCCTGCAGGAGATTACGAGGCTCCAAACGACGGAGGTGCGGACAAAGTGGATTGTGGCGGAGGCAGTCGCGAAGGATCTGGTGGCCTATCTGCGGACGGTTCGCGGGGTCGATGATGTTGTGATGGCCGGGAGCTTTCGTCGGCGGAAAGATACCGTTGGTGATCTCGACGTGCTGGTGACTTGCACGGATGAGACCGGAGTCATGGACCGGTGTATCGCATTTGAGGAAGTGGCACAGGTACTTGGCAAGGGACCGACCAAATGTTCCCTCCGGCTCCGGTCCGGTCTGCAGGTGGACATCCGAGTGGTCCCGAAGGGGAGCTTTGGGGCGGCGCTGCACTACTTTACCGGTTCAAAGGCGCACAACATCGCGATCCGGAAAATGGGCATCGTGCGGAAACTGAAGATCAACGAGTACGGGGTGTTCAAAGGTGAGAAGCAGATCGCCGGAGCGACGGAGGAAGAAGTGTACGCACACGTGGGCCTGCCCTATATCGAACCTGAACTGAGGGAGGACTGGGGGGAGATCGAGGCGGCTCGCGAAGGCAGACTGCCGAAGCTGATCACGGTGGAACAGATCCGTGGTGATCTGCATTGCCATACGACCGACAGCGACGGGAAAAGCAGCCTCTCCGAGATGGCAAAAGCAGCGCAGGCGCGCGGGTATGAATATCTGGCCATCTGCGATCACTCGAAGCGCCTGGCGATGGCACATGGGCTCGATCCACGACGTCTGTACCAGCAGTTCAAACGCATCGATCGACTCAACTCGAAGCTGGATGGACTCACCGTTCTGAAGGCGTGCGAGGTGGATATCCTCGAAGATGGCTCCCTCGATTTGCCCGATGTGGTTCTTGCCGCAATGGATCTCACCGTCTGCTCCATTCACTACAAGCTCGGTCTTTCCCGGGAAAAGCAGACCGAGCGCATCCTTCGCGCAATGGATCATCCCAGCTTCCGCATTTTGGGACATCCGACAGGACGGCTCCTGAATCAGCGTGCCCCATCCGACATCGATTTGGAGCGAATCATGCAAGCCGCCGCAGAGCGCGGATGCTGCCTGGAAATCAACAGCCAACCCGACCGCATGGATCTCTCCGACGTACACTGCAAGATGGCCAGGGAGAGGGGCGTCAAACTGGTGATTTCCACGGACGCCCACCACACGAGCCACCTCGATTTCATGCGTCTAGGCGTTGCCCAGGCACGGCGCGGATGGATCGAGGCGGACCATGTTCTCAATACCCGGAGTCTGCCTGAGTTGATGCAACTGCTGAAACGGAGGTGATTGGTAAGGATGACATAAATGAAGTTACGCGGGAGCGCGTTTGTGCAAAGGGGCGCTGATGCAAGGAACAGACGGCCTGTCAGGCTTGTGAAGGCCATGTTCGGAAAAGCTGGGTTTCATGAGGGAAGAAACTGAGCCCATGGCCAGCTTCAGTCGCTCGCATCCGGTACTGCTGGGTCTTTCGCGACCACCCGTGGTTCGCAGCGGCCAAACCGGGGTGCTTTGCGGAGAAACCGTCACACCGCTGCGGCGAAGGGTCGTCGGATGACGACTAGCCGTGGAATTGCGGCGGCTAATGGTGGTTTCCGCCGCACCAGTGGTCGCCGGCGTTTTACTAGCAGTCGTCGGAGCCGCACAAGCAGTGGTCGGTCGCGGGCAACTGGTTGTACATCGCGCCCAACCAGTTGCCTCGCGAGGGCAACTAGTTGCCCGAGTCGCACAACTGGTTGCCTCAACTGGGCAACCGGTTCTGGCGAATGGGCAACCAGTTGCCGCCGCCCACCAACCAGTTGCCTCGGCTCTGCAACGGGTTGCCGGTGCCGAGCAATGGGTTGTTCAGGATGTACGACTGGTTGTCGCGCGCGCTCTACTGGTGTTTTTTGGGCTCCAGAAGACATTCGCAGGCGTCCTCTCGCACCGGTGAAACGAATGCATGGACCCGCGGACGCTTATTGCGGAACGCTCGCTGTGGGTCTTCTTCATGCGCCACCATGTAAGATCAGCGAATAGACCTTTTCCATGGTGGACGTGGCTTCACTCTCCACGCGCCCTTCCGGCGGTCGGCGGCGCGACCGCCCTACCGACGGGAGGGCAGTCGCAAGTCAGTGCTCTGTTTCCCTACTGCCATGCTCATCCACTCCGTTGGACTTCCGGGAAGAGCGTTTAGCCATCCACTCGGATCGGAGTTATATTGAACCAGGAACAACGAATATCGGGAACGATCGCAGGGCGCATCCGCCACGCGCCTTGGGAAGCCGCTAAACCAGCAACAATCCAAACGCACAACTGTTTATGCCGCTCTACGAATACGTATGTAAAAAGTGCCACCACAAGTTTGGCGAGGTACTGACCATCAAGGAACACGAGTCGAAGAAGGTTCGTTGTCCCAAGTGCGAAAGTGAAGAGCTGGAACATGTGATCGAGCCGTTCTTTGCGAAGACTTCGAAGAAGTCGTGACAGAGATGAAATGACCGGCCGATCCACATTGCGGGAAGTATTCGACACCTTCTCTAGAACCGGGGCGCGCCCGGCGATGGTGGCTCTGCATACGGGAGGCGTGGAGACGTGGTCGTATGAGGAGTTTGGCAAGTGTGTCGAAAAACTTGCTACCGGCCTGATGCAGGCGGGTGTGGTTCGCGGTGGGCACGTCGCCTTGCTCGCAAAAAATTCTCCGGCGTGGATCATCGCCTGTCTGGCGGTGATCCGGGCGGGCGGCGTGGCAGTACCGCTGGATTCGCAGTTCAGCGATAAGGCACTGCAGCGGGTGTTGCGGGACTGCGACGCCCGCTTTGTTTTTACCACCACAGAGGAGCTGTCACGGCTGCGGGCCGTCTGCGGTGATTGTGCCTTCACCCCGATCCTGCTCGACGCCGAAACCCAGGAGCCGCGGAGCTGGCGGGGCATGCTCGCGGACAGAACGAGCACGTTTCCCGAGCCGGAGCCGGATCAACCCGTCACCCTCTTCTACACTTCCGGCACGACGGGCGTCTCGAAGGGTGTGCCGCTCACCCATCGAAACATTGCATTTCAGCTCGATGCCGTTGCTGCGGCACAACTGGTCACGGAGGAGGACCGGGTGCTGCTTCCGCTGCCGCTTCATCACGTCTATCCCTTTGTCATCGGGATGCTCTTTCCGCTCTCGATTGGGCTGCCCCTGATCCTGCCGCGAGCGCTCACAGGACCGGAGATAGTCCGTGCGATCCGGGACGGTGGCGCAACTTCGATCATCGGAGTGCCAAGACTATACGCCGCACTCTGTTCCGCCTTGGATGCACGCATCGCATCGAGCCCCCGCCCTATCCGTCTTCTCTTCCGGACTAGTTTCGGCGTCAGCATGTGGATGCGTCGTCACCTCAATGTACGCGCCGGCAAGCTGCTCCTGCGGCCGGTGCATCAGGAATTCGGACCGCAGTTACGCCTGATGGCTTCCGGCGGTGCTCCGCTCGATACGGATCTCACCTGGAAGCTCGAGGCGCTCGGATGGCAGGTGGCGGTCGGATATGGACTCACGGAGACATCGCCGCTGCTGACCCTCAATTCGCCCGGCCAGACAAAGATCGGCAGCGTCGGCCGCCCTGTCGCAGGTGTGGAGATTCGGATCGATCCCTCTGCGGTCCCTCATGAACCCCGGAAGGAGGCCCCCTCGGCAAGCAAAGCGGAGGAGCGCACCGGTGAGGTTCTGGCGCGCGGCCCCAGTGTCTTTTCCGGCTACCGGAATCTCCCGGGAAAAACTGCTGCGGCATTCACTCCGGACGGCTGGTTCCGGACCGGGGATATCGGTTTTTTAGATCGCGACAACTATCTCCACCTCACAGGCAGGATCTCGTCGCTGATCGTCACCGAGGGCGGTGAAAACATTCAGCCCGATGACGTGGAAGATGCTTACCTGGAGAGCCCGGCAATCAGTGAAATCGGCGTTCTGCAAAGGAACGGCAGGCTGGTTGCGCTCATCGTGCCGGAGTTGAGCCATATCCGCGCCGACAGCGCACAAGCTCTCGAACAGGCGATCCGCAGAGAGGTAGAGGCAGTCTCGGCACGGCTGCCGTCGTACCAGCGGATCTCAGATTTTCTGCTCACCCGTGATCCACTGGCCCGAACCCGGCTCGGAAAGATCCGTCGCCATCTGCTCACCGAACATTATGAAAAGGCAGAAGCTGCGCGCGAAGGACAGGTGAAGACAGGGCCGATGCCGTTCGAAGAAATGTCCGATGAAGATCGTGCGACTCTGGAGGACGCATCCGCGAGACAAGTCTGGGATCTGCTCGCCAGCCGGTACCATGACAGGCGGCTGACTCCGGGAGCGAGTCCACAGCTCGATCTCGGGATCGACTCGATGGAGTGGCTGAACCTCACCCTCGAAATCCGCCAACGAGCAGGAGTGGAGCTGAGCGAGGAGGCAATTGCGCGTATCGAGACTGTCCGCGATCTCTTGCATGAAGTCAGCGGGAGCCGGACTGCGGGGCCTCAAGCTTCGAAACCTTTCTGGCTCGACGAACCGGAAGCGGGCATCCGGGAGAAAGACCAGCGATGGCTCAAGCCGCAGAGCACGGTCATGCGAGCAACGGCCCGCGCACTCTATGGACTCGACCGTGTGCTCGCTCACTCACTGTTTCACCTGCGCGTAAACGGCCTGGCGAATCTGCCTGAGGGACAGCCGCTCGTGTTCATCCCGAATCATCTCAGCTACCTCGACCCACCCGTGCTCGCCGCCGCGCTCGGGTATCACCGGATGCGAGAAACATACTGGAGCGGCTGGACCGGCGTGATGACCACCAATCCCTTTACCCGGCTCCTCAGCCGGCTTGCGAAGGTCGTTCCTATCGACCCGGATCGTGCCCTGCTGTCCAGCCTGAGCTTTGGTGCCGCCGTGATGAAACGCGGGAAAAATCTGGTCTGGTTTCCCGAAGGCGGTTTGTCGCGTACCGGTCAACTCCTGCCGTTTAAACCGGGCATCGGCCTTTTGCTCGACCATTTTCATACTCTCACCGTTCCTGTCGTTATCGAGGGCACCAACCGCGCATTGCCTCCGGGCAAGATTCTTCCGAAGCCGGGGCATGTCGCTGTCACCTTCGGCGCGCCGCTGAATCCGCGTGACCTCGCACGGGAAGGGCTGGGAGACCTTGCACCGGAACGTATCGTCAATGCATTGCGTGAGCATGTAGCCACGCTGCAGCACTCGGCAACCTTCTCTCCGCAATCCAATGAGTGAGCCGTCTCCGATCAGCCTGTTTCTCTGTGGCGACGTAATGACCGGCCGTGGAATCGATCAGGCTCTCCCCACTCCCAGCGATCCGACACTTCAC
>CBINJX010000396.1:0-5521 GCA_966251085.1 uncultured Verrucomicrobiales bacterium | reverse complement strand
CAGGACTCGGAGCAGGGATGCTCCGGTCACCCGCAGCCAGGATGGCTGACGCTACAAAAAAGGCGCACCACGCGGTGCGCCTTCTTCATAACATTCCACGGACCTCAAGCCGCCTTCGCGGTCTTGTGCCCCAGAAACCGGAGTGTCTGCTGGAGCTGTTCCACCTTCAGAGGCTTCTTCAGAACGGTCACCGGGCCGTGCTTCAGAATATTATCCAGCATCTGGCTGTCCGGATATCCTGTGATGACCACAATCGGGAGATCAGGATAGCGTTCACGGGCGATTGTGTAGATCTCGTCACCGGTGATATCCGGCAACTGGAGGTCCAGAAAGCAGAGATCGAACTTCTGCTTACTGATCGCGTTGAGAGCCTCCTTGCCGGTCCCGACAATTTGCCGGCTGAAACCGCTCTTCTTCAGGAAGAGCTTGAACAAGTCCTGAACGGGCTCCTCATCATCAACCACGAGCACAGTCGGTTGCCCATGCTCATCATTGCGAAGCACATCGCGATCCAGGGCATCCTTTTTCACCCGCCAGCGTCCGCCGATCTGCACCGCAGGCAACTGACCGCGCTGCACCAGGTAGTAAACTGTGGGGAGCGGAATCCGAAGGTATTCCGCAGTCTCCTTGACCGTCAGGAGATTGTGACTCGAGGTCTCAGTGTCCGGCATAGTCGCCATAAATACTAAATATGGTTCGCCGAGAAGCCGAAATTGGAGGCATCACCACCTGCAGTTCACATCAGGAACCCGGCCGGAATCCTGCTGGTTTACGAAATCGCGGGGTAAAATCGACCTCGTGAGTTTCTCCTTTGTGCGTCGGGCGGACCGGCTGCCGCGAAGACGCAGCGGAGGCTTGCCAAGGTCCCCCAGCCTACTACGATCCCCGCCTTTTCCTCCTGCCACCTCTATGAGTGTTCTCTTTCTAAAGCGGTTTCTCCAACGACCGATGCAAGTAGCCTCGATCGTACCCAGCTCCCGGACGCTGGTGAACAAGGTGTCAGGCAAGATCGATTTTGCAAAGGCGGGCGTGATCGCCGAGTTCGGCCCCGGTGAAGGTGTGCACACCCGCGAGATCGTCAAACGCATGGGACCGGATGCGACCCTGCTGCTTTTCGAGCTGGATGCAGAACTGGCCGAGTTCCTGGCGCAGCAGTTCCGCAATGACAAACGTATCATCGTGCTCAACAAGAGCGCCGCGGAACTCCCGAACGAACTTGCCAGACTTGGACTCCCACACTGTGACTACGTGGTCTCGGGAATCCCCTTCAGCATTCTCGACAAGGACATCAAGAAGCAGCTGCTCAGGAATACTTTTGATGCCCTCAAGCCGGAACCGCATGCGGCTTTCATCATCTACCAGGTGACCAATGAGCTAACGATTCATTGCCGCCACTTCCCCCGTGTGGAGAGCGAATACTGCCTCCGCAATCTCCCGCCGATGTTCGTGACCAAGTACTACCGGCTTCCGAAGAGCGCTGCGACAAATGGCTCAAATGGAAATGGGAATGGGAATGGGGCGCATCCGGTCAATGGGACGAATGGCCACGCGACCAACGGAAAGCACTGACGAAAGGGTTGAGTGCTGAGGGTTGAGGGGTTGAGCGACAAATTTTCTGAACGCCTCCAGGTCACTGGAGGCGTTTTTATTTTGCCCTGAGCCTCCACAGAGCTGCCCTTTTTCCCTCACCACCCCCTCCTCAACACTCAACCATCCCAAAAACCCTTCACAACCGCACGGCTCCTCTGCAATCTGCGGACTCCCGGTTTTTTCCTCCTCCTATGTCTGCGACCCGCACCGAAAAAGACTCCATGGGCACGATGGAAGTGCCTGCTGATGCCCTGTATGGCGCTTCCACTCAGCGCGCCGTTCTCAACTTCCCGGTCTCGGGATACCGCTTTGGCCGCGAGTTCATCCGCGCGCTGGGTATGGTCAAATGGGCCTGCGCCGAGGCCAATCTCGAACTCGGACGACTGGATGAAGAGCGCGCCGGCCTGATTGCCCGGGCTGCGGAGGAAGTAATGGAGGGCAAGCTGGACGAGCACTTTCCGATCGACATTTTCCAGACCGGCTCCGGCACCTCGACGAACATGAACGCGAATGAGGTGATCGCGAACCGCTGCTCACAGCTTGCCGGCAAGCCAATCGGTTCCAAAGATCCCGTTCACCCGAATGATCATGTGAACATGGGGCAGTCGAGCAACGACGTGATCCCGACTGCCATTCACATTGCGGTGGCCGAGCGGATTCGGAAATATCTCATCCCGTCACTCGAAAAGCTCGATGGCGCGCTGGAGCGGAAGGCGATGGAGTTCTGGGAGGTGATCAAGATTGGCCGCACGCATCTGATGGATGCGACTCCGGTCCGTCTGGGACAGGAATTCAGCGGTTATGCAAAGCAGATCGAGTATGCACGCCTCCGTGCTGGGAACGCGATTTCTGCACTCGAGGAGCTGCCTCTTGGTGGCACTGCGGTCGGCACCGGTCTGAACTGCCATCCTGATTTTTCAGGCATCGTGATGCACCATCTGTGGAATCAGACGGGTGTCACCTTCCGCGAAGCGAAGAATCATTTCGAAGCACAGTCCGCTAAGGACGGGCTCGTGCAGGCAAGCGGTCAGCTCAAGACAATTGCCGTCAGCCTGATGAAGATCGCCAACGATATCCGCTGGCTCGGATCCGGTCCCCGCTGCGGCATCGGCGAGATCCGTCTGCCGGAGACCCAGCCCGGCTCCTCGATCATGCCGGGCAAGGTGAACCCGGTGATGAGCGAAGCGGTGATGCAGGTCTGCTGCAAGGTGATTGGCAACGACGCCACTGTCACATGGGCTGCCGCGCAGCTCTCCAACTTTGAACTCAACGTCGGCATGCCGGTGATTGCTCAAGCGATGCTGGAGTCCGTTCGTCTCCTTTCCAACGTTGTCGATATGTTCCGCGAGAAGTGCGTGGAAGGCATCGAAGCGAACAAGGAACGCTGCAACGAGTTGGTAGAATACTCGATGGCCATGGTCACCAGCCTGGTGCCTCACATCGGCTACGATCGTTCCGCTGAAATCGCCAAGGAGAGCGCCAAGACCGGACGCACAGTCCGCGAGCTTTGCCGCGAGAAGCAGGTAATGCCCGAGGCTGAACTCAACAAGGCTCTCGATCCCGCCGAGATGACGAAGCCGGGCGGCGAAGGCAGCGCCGGCGGTTAGTCTTCACACTTACGTCCGTTTGCTAGGCAATCGGCTGCGAGGCTCCAGTCTCCAGCCGATTCCACGTCTCCCCAGGACGTCTTCTCAGTCCTTCAATCGATTCCATTCCAAAATGTCGGCAGTTTCCCATCTCTTCGAACAAAACCGCGCCTGGGCTGAAAACATCAAAGCTCGCGAGCCTGACTTCTTCGCAACGCTCGCCAAGCAGCAGTCACCGGAATACCTGTGGATTGGATGTTCGGACAGCCGCGTTCCGGCGAACCAGATTATTGGTCTGCTGCCTGGTGAGGTTTTCGTGCACCGCAATGTGGCGAATGTGGTGGTGCACACGGATTTGAACTGCCTCTCGGTGATGCAGTTCGCGATAGAGGTGCTGAAGGTGAAGCACATTCTCGTGGTTGGCCACTACGGCTGTGGCGGTGTCCAGGCAGCCTTGTATTCCCGGCGTCTGGGTCTGATCGATAACTGGCTGCGTCACATTCAGGACGTGCGCAACAAGCATGCCGAACGTCTGGAACGTGTCAGCGAGGAAGCGCGCCCGAATCGCCTCTGCGAACTCAATGTCATCGAGCAGGTCGTGAATGTCTGCCAGACCTCGATCGTGCAGGACGCGTGGGAGCGGAAGCAGGAACTGACGGTCCACGGATGGGTTTACGCGCTGCAGGATGGTTTGATCCGGAATCTGGAGATCAGCGTGGATTCGCCAGCGGCATTGCAGCCTGCTTATGAGCGGGCGCTGGCGAGGTTGGGATAAGGAATCTACCGGTCGAGCAAATGGCGGAGAATCTCAGACGTTGGCCTTCCCTCGGTGAGATTCTCCTCACACTGTTCATTATTCTTGTCCTGATTGGACTGCTTTTTCCTGCCGGCGGCTGGGGACATCGAGGTGACGCACGACGCAGTCAGGCGCGCAACGATGTTATGACTTTGCTTACAGCGATCCGAGCGTACCAGACGGAATACGGTGCATTGCCTCTGCCTGCCATTCTGAGTTTTGAGGACGAGGCCACGCAGGCACGCTTACTTCGAGTACTTCAAGGACTCGATGATACGCTCAACCCTCGTCGAATCGTCTTCTTCGAAGCGAGAGCTGCGACTGGGGGATGGTGGAGAGCAAAATACAAATCAGGAATCCATCCAAAGTCCGGTGCTCTTATTGATCCTTGGGGCACTCCGTACCGGCTGCGGCTTGACTCCGATTACGACTCAACGATCGACAATCCGTACGTGGATGGAAAAGCAATCGGGACGTCCGTAATCGCCTGGTCCGTCGGCAGAGACGGCGTTCAAGGCTCCCCCGGCAAGGAAAACATCCTCGAAGACTCGGACGACGTTGTCTCGTGGCGGTGAGCCCCCGGGTGATCGCACCTAGTGTCCTTTTGTGCCTCCTTGAGGCCCCTACTCCCCCTGAGTTTGTGCCGAGGCGCTCGATGGGGTTGCCGTGTGCGAACTTCCAGCGCAACTTCGTCCCGCTTTGGAAACCGCCGACGCGCCCCCGCTCTTCGACTCCACCTTCCTCGCGAAGCTGGAACAGCTCTACCTTCTTTCCAAGAAGCTATTCCGCGGTGAACACCGTGCCGATCGGCAGTCGCGCCAGGTAGGGGCGAGCCTGGAGTTTGCGGATTACCGGAACTACGTTCGCGGAGACGACCTGCGGTCGATCGACTGGAACATCTATGGCCGGCTCGGTCGCCTCTTCGTGAAGCTCTTCGAGGAGGAACAGGATCTTCACATCTATTTCCTCATCGATGGAAGCGCCTCGATGCGCTGGAAACCTCCGGGCGCGCAGCTCTCAAAGTTCGATCAGGCCCGGCGTATCGCAGCGGCACTTTCCTATGTCGCCCTGGCGAATCTCGATCGGGTGAACATCCAGTGGTTCGGCGAAACCTTGGAAGGAGATCTTGGGCTGGCCCGGGGCAAGGCACAGTTCCACAAACTCCTAGATTTCCTCCGCCGGGCCCCGGAGATCACCGGGCCTACCCACCTGAAATCATCGCTGAACAGTTTCGTTCAACGCACAAAACGGCAGGGTCTGGCGATTATCCTCAGTGATTTCTTCGATGCGGACGGCTTTGAGGAGTCGCTCGGGCTCTTGCGGTATGCTCGGTACGACGTCCATGCTATCCACGTGCTCGATCCCGCCGAGCTGGATCCGTCGCACGCCGGCGATCTCAGATTGATCGAGCCGGAATCGGGGAATGTGATGGAAGTGACCGCAAACGACGCCCTGCTCCGCCGTTACCGCGAGGAGATGGATCGTTTTCTGGAATCGCTCACTAATTTCTGCCGCAAGCACGCGATTGCCTATGCGAGAGCAACCACAG
>CBINJX010000395.1:0-5524 GCA_966251085.1 uncultured Verrucomicrobiales bacterium | reverse complement strand
CTACATGTCCCACGCGCATGATCAGTGCGCTCCCGGTCTTCTCTGCGATCTCGGGTGAGAGCGTCTTTTTCTCCTCCTTGAAATCGGTGAACTTCACTTTCACCAATTCATGCAGGGTTAATGCCTCGTCGAGTCCCTTGAGAAAGCTCTCACTGACTCCCCCGTGTCCCAGCCTGATGCTTGGCTCAAGCCGCTGAGCGCGCGCTTTGAGTTCACGTTTCTGGGCATTGGAGAGCGAAATGGACATACGCCATCCTGTAACCAAACCCTCGCGGCGACAAGCATCCGCCGTCGCCTTGTCACCTCAGTAGAACTTCTTCACCTTAGGGGCAGTCTCAGGCTCGGCCTTTGTCTGAGACTGGAGGTGGGCACGCAGTTCTTTCATGACTGCGACTTGCCGGGCAGCTTCCAACTCCATCCTCTGCTCGGCCATGTCGAGCTTCCGGAGTTCGAGGAAATACGGCGGCAGGTATCGAGCAGAGCTCCACACCAACATTGCGGCTACCAAAGCTACGGGCAATTTCATGTTTTTGCTCCCGGTTCTGGGCATCGCTCCTGCTTAAGATAAATGTTTGGCTCTTAAGCGGACCGGCGCCCGTTTTCTTCAATCGCATCGGCCTTCCGCAGTTGGATGGCTGCCGACAGGTTTTTCCCTGATGAATGGGTCAGTACGGCTGAAAATGGTGTGAGATCCGGGATGGGGCGAGCCCCCTCGGTTTCCCTTCCCCGCTTAGCGGCGAGAAATCAAATCCCGCAGCAGGTACAGCAGGAAAAAGGAGTTATAGACGAAGTACCGACGCCAGAGCCGCCGGGGCTCGGCACACAGACGGAAAAGCCACTCCAAACCCCGATCCTGCATCCATTTCGGAGCTTGCCGCACCCGTCCCGCATGGAATGCAAATGCCGCTCCGACAGCGCCATAAACTCCCGGCGGCAGCTTCTCCTTATGCCGGGCCAGCCATAGCTCCTGCTTTGGGCATCCCAGCCCAATCCAGACAAATTGCGCACCCGAGTTCCGGATGTGCTCGATGATGCGAGCGTTCTCCTCATCGCTCCAGTTCCCAAACGGCGGTGCATAACTCTCCGCCAGTTGCAGATTTGGGAACTGCGTGAGCAGCTTCCCTCGCAGGTTTGCGAGCAGCTCCTCCGTTCCGCCGATCAACAGATGTTTCCACG
Organism: uncultured Verrucomicrobiales bacterium; assembly: GCA_966251085.1. GTDB lineage: Bacteria > Verrucomicrobiota > Verrucomicrobiia > Chthoniobacterales > Chthoniobacteraceae > CBINJX01. The sequence goes on along the minus strand of CBINJX010000395.1, from coordinate 4,348 downwards.
GCTCCCCTTGCGTTGCTTCCAGGCAGCGAAGCATGAACGTGGGGCCATAGACTCGATCACTCAGCGGCTCCTCGAGCTTCCGATTCATCACCCAGACGAGCGGCATCCCATCGGGCAGAACGATGTCGAACTTCTCCAGCGCTTCGCGAAATGCCGGATCACGCCGGGCTAGCGTGACGACATGCGTATTCGCAGCCGCAATGCAGCGGGGCACAGTGTTGTCACGCGCCCATTCCTTTGCCTGAGCCACCGCCCCGGAGTAATCCGTAACCGCGAGCGGTGTGCCGATAACTGAACAGCTCTCCACAATTCCCAAACGCAGCCGGGTTATTTCGACTGCTGCTGTTCGAGCAGCATCTGAAGTGCGTGCTGCTGGAGCATGCTCACATCCGGCTGGCCCTTGAGCTTGCTCAGCGCCTCATCGAAGGCCGCGTTATCAAATCCGGGCTGCTGACGCAGAGCACTCACCACCTGTCCGATCACGACGAGAATCTCCCCGATGACCTGTCCGACGGCTTGGGTCATCTCTGTGTTTTGGTCCTGTGTTTCTTCTGGGTTCATGAGGATTTACCGGACGGTGACAAATTTGCCGGGATTGAGAATCCCTTTCGGATCCAATGCTGATTTGAGGGATGCATGCACAGAACGGCTGACCTCTGAAGTTGCCTTTGGCCACCACGGCTGTTTGGCGATCCCGATTCCGTGCTCGCCGGTGATTACACCGCCCCATGCGAGGATTTGTGTAAAGAGTTCATCCAGCGCTGTATCCACCTGCTTCTTCACCTCAGGATCAGTGTGATAGTTCGCCGCCATGATGTTGACGTGGATATTGCCGTCCCCTGCGTGGCCGAAACAGGCGACTGGATAGCCGTACTTCTTCCTCAGGTGTTCAGCGAACTCCGCAAGCTCAACCAGCTTTCCACGAGGCACCGCGATGTCCTCATTGAGTTTGGTGAGACCCGTTGCCTTGAGAGACTCCGAAAACTTCCGTCGGAGCTGCCAGAGAACCTCACACGCTTCTTCACCGAAGGCACTCTGAAGATGCTGCGCACCAATCTTCTCGAGCAAGGCACCTAGCGCCGCAGATTCCGACTTCACACTCTCGGCCTGTCCGTCGAGATCAATCAGGATGTGCCCCTCCCCTTCCGGGACAATGGCAGTACCGCAGTGTTCACGAGCAGACTTCAGCGTAAAGGCATCGGCGATCTCCAAAGCTGCCGGTAGAAATCCCGCCCGAAAGATCTCCTGCACCGCATTCGCCGCCTCACGGAATGTGCGAAAGCTCGCCGAAAGACTCGCCCGAGCGGGTGGTAGCGGCAGCAGACGGAGCGTCGCTTCCGTTACCACCCCAAGCAGCCCTTCCGAGCCGACAAACATCCCGATCAGGTCGAATCCGGTCTTGTTCTTATGCGTACGCCCGCCTGTCCGCAGAATCTCTCCGTTCGCGAGCACCGCTTCCAGACCGAGTACATAATGGCGCGTCACTCCATACTTCAGGCAGCGTGGCCCACCTGCATTCGTGGCGATGTTCCCCCCGATCGAGCATTCTTTCAGGCTCGCTGGATCCGGCGGATAAAAGAGCCCTTTCCTGCGGACCTCCGCCTGCAGTTGGCCGGTAATTACACCCGGCTCCACCACGGCGACACCGTCCTCGAAATTGATCTCTTTGATCCGGTTCATTCGCGCGAGCGAAAGCGCAATCCCTCCCTTTGCCGGAACGCATCCACCCACATACCCCACTCCGGCACCGCGCGGTGTCACGGGGATGCCGTGTTCGTTTGCAAATTTCAGCAGTTTGCTGACCTGCTCCGCAGATTCTGCGAAGACTACCGCATCGGGCTGACGGCTGGCAAACCAGCGGTCCTTTGCATGCGTAGCGAGAGTTTCCGGATCGGTCCGAACCGCATCGGCACCGAGCAGACGTGTGAGTTGGCTTGCGAGTTCCATTAAAGATTACCGGCTGATGGTATCCCGGCCGGTGAAAAACTTCTGCAGCTTACCGCCCACCCGCCGACCAAAACCCCGGCGCCTCGGAGCGTCATCATCATCGTTCGAGCGACGTTTAGTCTGCGTTGTGGAAGTGGTCTTCTTCTTCGGGGTCGCCACAGGTTTGGTAGTGGTGGCTGCCTTCGTTGCCACTGCCCCTGCAGCTGCAGCACCTGCTCCGGCGGCAACGACTGTGGCCGTTGCGGTGCTGCCCGTTTCAGCAGCCTCGGTTTCACCGACTAAAGGATCGGCCTGTACGGCCAGCTTCTCCTGAGAAGCGGCCGGCTGGATTGGAAATCCTTCATGCGAGACCACCGTACCTTTGCTCGCCGTCACCACAAGTGAGCCGACAGTTTTTCCCTCCTCATTAAAACAAGTCACCTTCCAGAGCGGCGCCGCCCCTTCCCCTTCACGAAGGAGTTCGTAATCCATCGCCGCCACTCCAGCACTGTTTGCCAGGGCATACTGCTGTGCCAGCTTGGATACTTTGTCGGAATCGATCCGGATCGCCTCAGCGCCGATAACGTCACTTTCCTTCAGGCTCTCGGTAAACTGGGAGACATTCCGTGAGGCGACGATCTCATCTCCAGCGATCACATATTCGCGAACCCCGGTTTTCTCCTCTGGATCGTGCACCAGGATATGCCACCGGCTCGGATCGGGTGTTCCCTCACGCGCTTCAATCCGAGCAATCCGCTGTGCCTCGCCTTTCGGCAGCAGCTTGATCGCCCCCAAGGCAGTCGGAGTAGCTGTTCCTTGAGCCAATAGAGTGGCACCTGTACACAAGAGCGCACCGAGGAAGGACAGGAGTGATCGCATAGACAGGAGAAGTCGTGAGCGAGTGACCTTAGCGGCACCGGACCTTTTTTCCATTGTAGAATCAGCAGCGCCAAAACACGGGCGTCGTCCATCTCAAAAAACAATCGACACCCGCGCGCGCCGCGCCACACCTTTCGCCACCCTTTATGATCATCAAGCCCAAGATCCGTGGATTTATCTGCACAACGGCGCACCCGGCCGGTTGTGCAGCGCATGTGCAGGAGCAGATCGACTATGTCCGCTCCAAGGGACCTCTCGTCGATATCCCGCCTCGCGTGCTCGTGATCGGAGCCTCCACGGGCTACGGACTCGCCAGCCGGATCGTCCCCGCTTTTGCCGGCAAAGCAGCCACGCTCGGCGTTTTCTTTGAGAAACCGGGTGAGCCGGACAAGACCGGTTCTGCCGGATGGTACAACTCGGTTGCTTTCGAGAAAGCCGCACGCGCAGAAGGCATCTATGCCAAGAGCATCAATGGCGACGCTTTCTCCAACGAGATCAAACAGAAGGTGATCGAGACCATCAAAGCCGACCTCGGTCAGGTGGACTGCGTCATCTACTCTCTTGCTTCTCCTCGCCGCACTGACCCCCGCACTGGTGTCACTCATTCTTCCACGCTGAAACCAATCGGCGAAGCGTTCACCTCAAAGACGGTCAACACGGACAAGGGTCTGGTCACAGACATCACGATCCAGCCCGCCAACGAGCAGGATATTGCGGACACTGTGGCAGTCATGGGCGGCGAAGATTGGCGCCTCTGGATCGAGGCGCTCACCGAAGCCGAGGTGCTCGCTCCGAACACCACCACCGTCGCCTACTCTTACATTGGGCCAGATCTCACCTGGGCAATCTATCGCAACGGTACCATCGGCAAAGCCAAGGAAGACTTGGAAGCCACAGCGAAGGATCTCGACGGACGGATGGATCCAAAGGGCGGCCGCGCGTTTGTCTCGGTGAACAAAGCGCTCGTCACGCAGGCCAGTTCCGCCATCCCAGTGGTCCCGCTCTATATTTCGCTCCTGTACAAGGTGATGAAAGCCAAAGGCCTCCACGAAGGTTGTATCGAGCAGATCCAGCGCCTCTTCGCCGAGCGGCTCTACAACGGTGCGCAGCCACAGAAGGATGATGGCGGCCGCATCCGTATCGATGATTGGGAGATGCGCGAGGACGTTCAGCGCGAAGTCGCTGAACTCTGGCCGAAGGTCACCACGGAGAATCTCTCCGAGCTGTCCGACATCGCAGGATATCGTGAGGAATTCCTGAAGCTCTTTGGCTTCGGATTGCCCGGTGTGGATTACGAGGCGGATGTCGATCCGGCGCAGCCGCTGCCGAGCGCGCAGGACTGATTAGCGTAGATTTAGAAACCCGGCGGTAGGGCGGTCGCGCCGCCGACCGCCGGGGTGACGATGAAAAGATGGAGGCGGCACCTGCGTCGTGAAACTCCGCAGAGAGCCGCCTCTACACATTAAATCTTACTCCCAGGCTGCGATACTCTCCACGTACGCAGCCGAACCATCCCGCAGCCAGCCGTCGAGCTGGGCTTGAT
>CBINJX010000394.1:0-5531 GCA_966251085.1 uncultured Verrucomicrobiales bacterium | reverse complement strand
TGCATCTGCCTCCTCCTCGAAGGCGGAGACACTACCGGGCTCGAGGTGGATGAGGACATGGAAGAGTGGAAGGCCTTCTGCGAAAGTTTACCGCGCTTCCTTCCGGGTTGTTTACCATTCAGTGATTGGCTCTTTCAGGTAGCGACGCCTGCATTCGAGGCCAATCCCACGGAGATCTACCGCAGCCCAGCGGCCCGAAACAGCTAAACTGATTTGGCTGATTCCGAAGGACACGTATCCTACTGGCACGAGCATGGAGATTCACTTCGAACGTCTCAGCGAGCCATTACATCCCGCATATCTGGGGATGACCTTTGCAGAGCACCGCCCCGCGCTCTCCTCGCTTGGAAGTTCGCGGGATCTCATTGCAATCGGTGCCACGATGGGAGGTGAGCCGGTAGGGCTGGGGTTGGCACAGTTGAACCTAGAGGAAGCGGTCGGCACCGTGTTGTCTCTCCTGATCATCCCGGCGCTACAAGGGCGGGGGCTTGGCACCGCTCTTCTGGAGGTGATGGAGCATGTACTTGCCAGATCCGAATGCCTGCGAGGCCGGATCTTTTTTAGTACTGAACTCCCGTCGGCCCCAGCCATGGAGCGCCTCTTGGAAAAAGCCGGATGGACAACGCCACGGCGGCACATGCTGATCGCGCGCGTCCGCGATCCGAGCGGTGGCGATACGTTACGGCACTTTGCCAGGCTCCGCGCAGATCCTCGGCTTTCCGTTTTCCCTTGGGTAGATTTGACCATACACGAACGGAAAGAATTGGAGCGGCACCGTGCGAATATCCCGCACACAGTATGGCCCTTCTTGGAGGAAGACGAGCCGCTTGAGCCTGCGGTGTCGCTGGGGCTGAGGCACGGGAACGAGGTAGTCGGCTGGCTCATTGCTCACCGGATCGGTCCGAATCAACTGCGGCTCACCAGCCTCTACGTACGTGAAAGGTGGCGAAGCACAAAGGCACCTCTGATGTTGCTCAGGGAAGCCGAACAGCGGCATCGCAAACTCCTGGGCCACGAGGTGTGTCCAACATTCGGCGTTTTGGCAGACAACGAGCCGATGATCAGACTAGTGGAACGGCACTTCCGCCTGTCCTGCTATCCCTTCCAGGAAATCCGGATTGCCGAAAAGGTGATTACCTGCTGACTGATCCCTCACAACAATCTCCTGACGGTCGGCGATAAGAGCCACCGACCACCAGGAGTGCGCGTGGAGAGTTATCCACGCGCAAGCCGAAGGGCTCTCCCGGCGCGAGGCCCCTACGAGGAGAGAGCGTCAGAGCACTTCCTCATCCACCACGATCTGCTTCAGCGGCTCCACAGGAAGAGCATAACGCCCTGGCTTGACGATCACCAGGCCGTCGGTCGGGATGTCGCTGGTGCCGATCTGAAAATCTGCTTCGCCGTTACCGTCGATGAAATCGAAGACGCTGTTTCGGTTGACATCGGCGCCAATTACCGAAGCGCGGATGCCTGCGATGCGTTCAACCGCATTTTCGACGGTTATCGCATCTGGAGCAGGTGTTCCGGCGAGGATTGCCGCAATGCGATCGGCCGAGATTTTGAGGACACTGCCGGCTTTCCCATCCGGACCTGCACCCGCCATACCGGTAGCCAAACCACCCATGCTCGGTGATGACGATGAATGAGGCACCATGCCGAACGGAGCGTCGAAATTCCCGATGTCTCCGGCGACTTTTACCTTCGTTACTGAGCCGCCCGCACCCGCACGGATAGTTCCGTCCCCACCATCGCCTGCGGCGATCACATGAACGTGGCTGCCTGCCTCCTTGATATTCACATTGGAAACAGAGCCGCCAAGTCCACCTTTTGCACCTTCACCGCCTCCGGCCGCAAAAATATCCAGAACTCCAACGCTGCCGCTGATCTTCGTGATGTTCCCTCCCGAACCGCCAACCGACTGAACGCCCGGACCACCTCCCGCTCCAGTCGAATCGGGTTCGCCAATCCTAACCGTGGATTCAGGTGCATTCAGCTTCACACCGGAAATGGAACCGATGCTACTTCCTTTTGCCTTCTCCCCCTTCCCCACCTTCCCGCCACCGGCATAGATGGAGAACAGGCCCGTGGCACCGAAGTAATCGTTGATCGCTACTCCCTTGATATCACCGCTCGTCTCGCCGTTGCCAGTGGAAGAAGCCGGTCCGAAAGGTCCGCCGGCGGTTCCAGAGTGAATGGCAACACTTTGGGCAATGTCGGCCGACGAGTCGATCGTGACTTTGGCCACCTGTCCTGACCGTCCGCCCTTCGCTTCGCCATTGAAGGTTCCGCCTGCGCCAGACGTGATATCCACTGTCGTGAGACCGCCGGAGTTCTCGAGCATCAAACCGATCACCGCTCCGCCCGAACCGGCCCTGCTTGTGCCGGTGCCAATCGTTCCACCGTCGCCTCCGCGGACTTGAACATCATTCGTGATCAGCCCGGAATTGGAGAATGATAGCGACTGGATAGCTCCCCCGCTCCCGCCCGCAGCATCGTTCGCGCTCCCTCCATTGCCTCCAGTGAACCTGGCGGAAGCCAGCCCCGCTACATCGACTGTAACCTTGGCGATCTTTCCACCGTTGCCACCTGCACCGACGGCAGTGGCGCCAGATCCTCCAGATCCTCCCGAGATTTGAAGGCGACCCGAATCTTCCATGAGCTGCAGCTTCAGTTTCTGCACTGAGCCCCCATTTGCACCAGACCCGATCTCCTGAACTCCGTAGCCGGCGTCGCCGCCCTCAATCGAGACGTCCCCGGCGGCAGAACGAGCGGAGATGTCCACGCTCGTCACGGAGCCGCCGATTCCGGCACGGCCACGATCTGAAATATTTCCACCATCACCCGCTTCGACGGTCAGGTTACCCGTGATTGCCTCGGTCGTCAGTTGTAGCTTGCTGATGGAGCCACCCCGTCCCGCTTCGTCTCCTCCATCTCCGGCACGGATTGTAACGTTTTGGGCAACATCCATCACCTCCAGGTTAAGGTTCGAGATACTCCCGCCGGCTCCGCCTTTGCCCGATGCAGCCGAACCGCCATCCCCCGCGCGGAATGAGACATCGGAGTCCGCTCCATCCTGGGTAATCCGAATATTCGTGAGGCTGCCACCAACTCCACCTTTGCCGGTTCCCTGTGCAGCGCCACCATCGCCCGCTTCGAGGGAGACGGAGAATGGCGAATTGGTGACGGTGACCTTTGATATGCTTCCGCCTTTTCCTGCGGCAGCCCCTGTGGTGCTCTCCGCGCCATCTCCTGCGGCGATCAGTTCTGCGCCGTCACTGAGCTGAACATTGGTGATGTTTCCACCGTTCTTATCTGCCCCGAAAGAAAATGAGGTGTTCAGGCTCGTCGCTCCCCCGTTCAGTGATAGCGAGACGCCGCTGGTCTTCGTGCCTGAGGCAATCGTCTCCACACTATAGTGCGCAAGGCCGTTGGGAGGCGTAGTGATTTTCACCTTGCTGATCGATTCACCCGCCAGCAGCGAACCATTGATGTACCCTTCCACTTTCAACCCCGATATCGAAGCAGGTTGTACATTCAGAGTCCCAGTGGAAGCAGTAAACGCACCGTCGTTATCCAGCGCAGTTACGATCGAACCGTAAATGCTGGCGCTGATCTCACCTTTGAAGCCATGCGACACTGCCAGACCGGTGATCTCATTGCTATCAAAGCTGCCGGGAGTCCCCTCGACGCCATCCGTGAGGAAGAACATCGCCTTCCCGCCGTTCACGCGTGCGAGTGTCAGATCATTTTCAGAAAGCTGATTATCGTTATCGATATCGAGAACGAGAATGTCGCCCTTGGAAAGCAGTACCGCGGCGGTCGCACCGGCAATGTCCCGGGCATCCGTCTCCTGCGCGGAATCCATCGCATCGTCGCCTGCTGCAGTACGGACGCTGAGGGAGTTGGTGCTTACAAAGAGAACAGCCGGAGCAATCCGGCTCTCAAGCACTTCGATCGAGGAATTTCGTGACATAATTTGTTAGAGAAACTCGCGCAACGCATGCACGGGAAGACAGGTGCGTCCAACTTCAATTCCGGGAAAAAAAATCTCGCGTGTGCACACTTTTTACACCTGCATACCATCTTGGTGGAGGTACGGCTTCGTACCATCGTCTGATTCCCTCTAAGATCCGTTTCATAGGAGTGGTTCTTCATCGTGGAGTACCGCTGCATTTCGCCGTTCCTTGGCATGAGGCAGCTCCGGCTCCTTTCCCAGAACCGTGAGACCCCCATTTTTCATCGCCAGAGCCCGTCTGGTGATCGCCTTTCTGTTTGCTGCAATAACGGCACACGCCGCCTGGCAGCCTGTTACCATCCCCAGTCGGGACGCAATGAAAGCGACGGATCCTCTCTGGCTCCGCTGCTTCATCCGGGTGCCCGATAACATGGTGACGCCCGCAGCGAAAGATCTCTGGCGGGATTCCATTACCCTGAGCGTCGGAGGAATCCAGAGGCCGTTCACGATCTGGCTCAATGGACAGAAGATTGGCGAAGGCGAAGCGCTAAAAGAAGCCCAGCGGCGACGATTCAAGGTGCCAAAGGGCATCCTCGAGAAAAAGGCCTTCAATGTGCTTGCCATCCAGGTTCTTCGTGGCACTTCCGGTGGAGGACTTCGAATGAGTCCGATCCTGGCCGGGTACTTTGACGAGTTGGAACTCGCCGGGGCTTGGGAAGCCTACTCTGGAGAGCCGGCACCGCAGGACCTCAAGGCCGTACAAGAGCAACCGGCCACTGCTGTTTACACCGAGGCTGGGTTCCGCCCTTCTTCGACTCCGCTTGCCGCGAATCCCGAGCTGATGCCGGGTTCGCGGATGTCACCGGCTGAGTCGTTGGCGAAGATGCAGTCCGCTGATGACCTTCGTGTGGAGTTGGTCCTGAACGAGCCGCAAGTGGCGCAACCGACACACATCAGTTTCGATGAACGTGGCCGGATGTGGGTTGCGCAGTATCGGCAGTATCCTTACCCGGCTGGCCTCCGGATGATCAGCCGCGACAAATACTACCGCGCGCGTTTTGACCGGGTCCCACCCGCACCGCCACATCACGACCGCGGTAACGATGTGATCTCCGTTCACGAGGACACGGATGGGGACGGCAACTACGACTCGCACCAGGTGGTGCTCGATGGGCTCAACATGGCCAACTCGGTCCTCCGCGGATACGGCGGGATCTGGGTAATGCACACGCCTTACCTGCTCTTTTATCCCGACGCGAACGGTGACGATGTACCGGACGCCGCGCCGGAAGTACGGCTCGCGGGCTTTGGCCTGGAGGATACGCATTCCGTCGCAAATGGGCTCACTTGGGGACCCGATGGCTGGCTGTACGGAGGTCAGGGCAGCACCGTCACGAGCCGGATCGTCCGGCCGGGCGTCGATCCGGCAAACTTCGAAGGCGTGTACCAGGAGGGCTGCCTGATCTGGCGGTACCATCCGCGAACGAAAGCCTTCGAGATATTCGCTGAAGGCGGCGGCATTGTCTTCGGGCTGGACTTCGATTCATATGGACGGCTCCACTCCGGCCACAACGGA
>CBINJX010000393.1:0-5542 GCA_966251085.1 uncultured Verrucomicrobiales bacterium | reverse complement strand
TCTGGTCCACGCTGGCAGAATGCGGCGATCCGAATCTCACCTTCAGCGCCGAGGTGCAGTTGCCGCAGGAAGGCTGATTACTCGCGGCTTACACACCACCACGTATCTCGCGCAGCCGCGAAAGCACGCGCTGAACAGCACCCTGGCCATAGTTCTTGCCGAGATAGCCGTTCAACAATTCCTGCTCCGCGGGAGGTGAGCCGCTCTCCATCATGAGGATTCTTCCAATCTCCCGCTGGATCTCGAAAGTCGCTCGATCTTTCTCGTAGAGATCGGCCTGATCATCCAGCCGGTATCTCCGGAGGAGAAAAACAATCATCGTCTGCTCGATGTTCTGGAGCAATTCGGCATGCCGGCCAGCAAGCTCCTGGTAGTCCTGCGGACCTTCTCCCCTCCCCCACGTTTCTTCGCATGGCTGCGCCTCCCGCTCCCTGATTTCCTGCATCTGACGCGCAAGCTCAGCGACAGCCCCTTTCTCCGCTGCCGCAAATCCCGCATCCTGAGCAATCGCCTCCGCGCCAAGAGCCGCATAAAACGTCTTCACCTCCGGCGGCAGTGTCGCATCCACGCAGAATTCGTGCGCCTGAATCATCCGCAGGTGCGCGACCTTCGCCTCCACCTCAACACCCCTCTCTGCCCGCGGCCGGTGAAGGAGCTGACGGATCTCTTCGATCAACTCCGCAACCCTTCCGTAATACCTGGCAAGATCCGCATCGATCTCGGATTGTTCGATGCCGAGCAGGAAAGAAAGACGACTCTCTGCTTTGGTGACCATATGCACACCACAACATGCACCGGCAGTTGAGCAATTGCATGAAGAGAGTGATGCAACCCTGCGAAGGGGCCTATCTGGACAGGTGCCTCTTAATCGTAATCGTAATCGCCTTCATGACATGTCTTCGGCCGGGAGATTACGATTACGATTAGGAGGGCAACCTGTTCGGATAGCCTCTACGGACGATCATCCTCGACCACGACCGCAGTCCCGTAGGCCAGCATCTCCGATGCAGCCTGCATCACCATGGATGTAGCGAATCGCACACCCACCACCGCATTCCCGCCCATCCTGCGGGCCTCATCCATCATCCGGTCCAGCGCCTGCTCGCGTGATTCGGCGAGGAGCTTGGTGTAATCCTGAATTTCCCCGCCTACGAGATTGCGCAGCCCGGCAATGATATCGCGTCCGACATGCCGGGCGCGGATGGTGTTGCCGCGCACGAGGCCGATTGTCTTCACGATCTTCTTTCCGTGGATAGTTTCAGTGGTTGAGGTAATCATCTTTTTACGTGTTTGTAGGGGTCGATTTTGTAGAGCTTGCAGCGCTCACGGATCAGCTGAAAGAGGAGGTAGAAAATGCCGAGAGCGATCGAGGCAACAGCCACGCGCAGCACCGGTTCGTCGCTGTCCGTTCGGAAGAACTCGAACAGCCCATAGAAGAGCAGCGCGAGATATCCGCCGAGGATCAGAAACAGCGCGGCATTGCGCATCAAGCGGCTGTAAGGACGGTTCCAGACCTGGTCGAGCACCACGTCCGACGGTTCGATCGTGGAGACCACCTCGAGCCGGCCGCTGCTCTCCCGCAGTTTCTCGTAATCCTGCCGGCACGCTTCGCACCGGATCAGGTGGGTATTGATTTCGTTTGTTTCTTCTGGCGTCAGCTCGTGATCGATCAAACCGACGAGCAGTCCCTTGTAATCTTCACATTTTTTCATGAGGCAGTCTTGTTCGTGGTCGCAGGTGGAAGGGTGTACTGGTCTTTGAAGGCGAGCCGTGCGTGATACAAACGGCTCATCACCGTGCCTCGAGGAATATCGAGGATCTGCGCGATCTCGTCGTAGCTGCGGCCCTCGATGTATTTCATTGAAAGGATCTCCCGTGAGGCGGCAGGCAGACGCAGAAGAGCCGACCAAACGGCATCGAGTTCTTCCTGCTTCTCGAGGAGCGACGCAGGGGTCGATTGCTCAACGCGATGCTCCTCCGGCACGGATTCCGCATACCGCACCCGGGTCTGCCGCCGCTCCAGCATATTCAGGCAGCAATTCCGCAGGATACGGTAGAACCAGGGATAAAAGCTCGTGAGTTGCTCGAGTCCCGGCATTGCCGCAAACGCCCGGGCGAACGATTCCTGGCAGGCATCGAGTGCATCGTGCTCATTGCCCATCAATGCCCGGGCATGAACGAACGCCTCTCGCCGATACTTCCCGACGAGATACTCGAACCCGATCGGGTCGCGGTGCTTCAGGCAAAGTGTGATGGCGCGGGCCTCGTCCATTTTGGTTCTTTGGACATTAAACCGGTCAGCCCGGAAAATATTCATTTCATGCCTTCAAACCCGCACGGATTCCCCCCGCAGAGAGAGGCAACACCCTACCTTGCGACAACGATTCCGGCAGGATATCAGTAAACCGCCATGAAAGCCGAGGACGTCAGGTTCAACCGGAGACTCTCCCTGCTCGTATTCACGAGCTTTTTATTCTTTGCCACCATGGTGGCGCTGCGTGTGGGACTGGGCCACACGTCCTATGAGGCCACGGATAGCGCGGGCCGCCCAATGGGCTTCAACGATCCACTTGGGGCGGAGCATTACGCAATCATGCTGCAGAACTTCGCACCTGCCGCCTTATTGAAGCCCGAATATGTCTATGAGTGGATCCTGCTTACGATGCATGCTGTCGGAGCATTCCTTCTCCTGTGGAGTAAAGACACTTCAGCACGTCTGACCCGGTGGTTTTTTGCCGTCCAGGCACTGATCTTTCCTTTCGGCCTCCTCACGCTTCCGATCCTTCCGCTGATCGTCTTCGGGTTTTTCACTGGCGGCACGGATCGCGAAGGTTTTGTGGATATCCCCTTCATCATCTTTACGGCCCATCCTTTCTGGCTGCTCACTTCGGGTACGATCATGATCCTCATGAAGGGGCCGGGCCTCGGAATGGCCCAGGTATGGCGCGGCTTCAAACAAATCCGCGCGTCCGGTTTCCAGGCGGTTAGCAACGCAATACGGTAATCAGAGAGTTCTGCCGACTGGAACAGTGAGCGCAGAAGAAAGCTTCGACAGTTACGTGCACCTGATCGACCTGTCCCACTCCTTTACGGCATCGATGCCGGTGTTCCCCGGCGATCCTGAAGCCATCCTGAGCTGTGTGCATGATTTTCAGGACGGTGACGGCTACTCCCTATTTGCCATCTCCGCCGGGACTCACACCGGCACACACATCGATGCCCCGCTGCACATGATTCCTAATGGTGCGCGGCTATCGGACATCCCGGCCGAGCGATTTTTCGGCCGTGGTGTGCTGATCGATGCGCGAGGCAAAGAGTTGGTGGACGTCGCACTTCTCAAAGGTACGACACTCCGACGCGGTGATATCGTTCTGGTCCTCACCGGCTTTTCGGAGCGATTCCGCGAGCCCGCCTACTTTGAGGAACATCCGGTCGTCTCAGAGGCTTTCGCCGAAGTGCTCGTTCGCGCAGGGGTGAGCATGCTGGGCCTCGATACGCCCAGTCCTGACCGTGAACCATATGCCGTACACAAGCGGCTCCTCGGCAACAATGTCCTGATTCTCGAAAACCTCACCAATCTCGAAGCATTGGTCGGCAAACAGATTCTGGAAGTGATTGCACTTCCGCTGAAGCTCGAGGCAGATGCCGGTCCAGCGCGAGTGCAGGCGCGGGTATCGGAGCGGAGATCCGCGTAAGCCACAGGCGCGCGCATCCTCTGCGAGCACAAGCCATTGTACGTTACGGTTGAGCAGCCTGATTCTTCGCCACCCACTCGTTTGCCGCATTCGCATCTTGGGATCTCCAAGTCTGCAACAGCTCTTTCCTGATCGCTTCGCGTTTACTGGAATCGCCAATACGCGCTGCCCAGGTGAGCGCCGACTCGGGGTCTTGATAGACCATTCCAATTGCAACCCCGGCAACTCCTTGCTCCCGCAAGGCCGCAGTCGGAAGTCCCTCAACCCATTGGGTTGCCTTGGCACTATCCTTTTGCACCCAGCCCACAGCAACTCCCAGCACGGCGGCCTCGCGGCTGGCACCGTCAGGAAGGCGAAACACCCAGTCTCTTGCGATTGTGGGCTCCGCGAGAGCCCAGCGGGAACCGACCACCCGGAACGATTCAGGCGGCACCTGCCCTTGTAATTTGCCGGTGCTGATCTCCGCCGCACGTCGCGGATCACTCATTGACAAGCCATTGAGCACACCTTCCAGGACACCACTCGTCACGGAGCCGCGAGGCAGACTCTCGAGTGCTTCAACCGCTTTTGCCGCATTCTCGTGCGCCCACTCGAAGCCTGCTTGAACGGCCGCTTGCCTGCTGTTTGTAAACACATCTGCTTTTCCGAGCAGTACCTCATTGGGGTCTTTTGCAATCCAGCGTCCGACGGCTGTTCGGGCGACCTGATAATATCTGCTCCGGTCTGATAGGTTTTCGAGCTTCGACAACACAGCCTCCGGATCCGCAGCGGCCAGGTTATATAGAGCAGAATGCAGCGCATCTTGCCGCAAGGAAGGATTAGTAATTTTCTCCGCGAGGGCAACAGCTGTGCCAGGCTCAGAAGCGGAGATCCTCCTGGCAATCTGTGCGGCCGCCATATCGCGCGCTTCGCCTACCGGGATCTGAGCCACAAGCTCCGCTCCGTGTGTAGGATCATTGGAGGCAACGCCCATCACCACCGCTCCGATTGCAATGTTCCGCTCCGCAGGAGTCGCAAGAGCACTCGCCTTCTCGAGTGCTGCATCTGCGTCGATAGCTGCCCACTTGGAAAAAACTCCCTGCAGGGCAGGCCCTCGTGACTGCTTGTCTGCAAGGCTTTCGGCCCACTGAAGGGCAGCCAAGGGATCCTGAGTCGCCCAACCAATCGCTGTCTGGATCAACGCACGCTCGCGAATCCGTTGATTACTGATCTTTGCGGCAGCAGCCGCTGCATTCAGAGGATCATCCGTGGCCCAGCGCGCCATCACATTCTGAATCTCATACAGATTCGATTCGAACAGATTCGAGTTCTCCTGAATCAACTCAAAGGCTCTCTCCGGATCTTTCCGTGAAAACGCGGCGATCATTTTGCTCATGATGCGGTCGCGATTCGCGCCCTCTGGCAGCGACTGAGCCCAGCGGAGTGCAGCATCGGAATCACGAACGATCCACGTTGACAGCACTCCTTCCACTCCGGGCCACAGGTCTCCATCCTTCAACATCTTCTCAGCAGCTTCTCCAGGATTCAGTTCCGCCCAGCGGGCAAAGAGAATACGAGCCGCCTCTTCCTGATCCGCGTTTGGCAGAAATTTGATTCCCTCAACTGCGGATTTCACCTCGTCCAGAGTCAACCGGTTGGCAATCGCCACCAGCAACTCCGCGCGACGTAAAGGACTGCTCTCTCGCGTCACCCGGCGCAAGACCGCCGCGATATCTCCCTTCCCCTCGGCCGAACCGGCAATCTGAGCTGGGAAATAACGCTCCATACTCGTCCCATCCTGAGCCAGAAATTCAGCCCGGGCGCCGCCCCCCTTGGCCACACGCGTGGACATTGCGTGATCAACATCG
>CBINJX010000392.1:0-5544 GCA_966251085.1 uncultured Verrucomicrobiales bacterium | reverse complement strand
CGCGACCACCGGCTACCTTCTTGGTATCCCTCCGGGATGGAGTGACTGGGAATCAGAGTACCCATCTTCGCTAAAACGTTTTTGGGCTCATATCTGATTACTGATTACTGATTACTGATTACTGAGCACTGGGCACTGGGCACTCACTTCACCGCCCGCTTCGCCGCCCGGCCGCTCGGCTTCGCCGGATCATATTTCGGATTCACGGTCGGCATCAGCGCGTCGGTCTCCTTGCGCCATGCGTCGAGCTTTGCGGCGAGTTCGGCGACTTTCTCGGGCTTTGCTGAGGCGAGATCGCGCTCTTCGCCGAGATCCTCGCGGAGGTTGAAGAGTTCGCGGCGTCCGTCTTCATACCATTCGATCAGTTTCCAATCGCCTTCACGCACGGCACCGCCCGGTGCGCCGCCCTGGTTTCCGTAGTGCGGATAATGCCAGAAGATCGGACGTTCTCCTTCGGCAGCTCCCGTCTTGAGCATGGGCAGGAGATTCATTCCGTCGATTGGCTGCCCGGCAGGTGCGGATGCACCGGCAAGTTGCATGAACGTCGGGAAAAAGTCGGGGCTCGTCACCGGCGTATCGATTTCGGTCCCGCCCTTCACCACGCCCGGCCAGCGAACGATCAGCGGCTCTCGGATTCCACCCTCGTACAACCACCCTTTGCCGCCGCGCAGCGGGAGATTTGAAGTCGGCCATCCTTCGCTGGTGGAGAGTCCTCCGTTATCGGAAGTGAAGATCACGATCGTGTTGTCGCGCAGCCCGTGTTCATCTAGCGCGGCGAGCACCTTGCCGACAGCGGCATCCATCGCCTCCACCATGCCCGCATAGACGGCGTGCTCCTGCACCAGGCGTACCTCGCGCTCGGCCTCACGTCCCCACTTTGCCTCCAGCCCGAGTCGCTGTTTCTTCTCCTGATATTTCTTCTTCAGGTCCTCGCGCGCCATGAGTGGCGTGTGGACGGAGTAAAAGGAGAAATACGCGATGAACGGTTTGTCTTTATTGGCCCCGATAAACTTCGCGGTCTCATTGGCAAGACGATCGGGCAGATGTTCGCCCTCCGGCCCATCGCTCAGACGCGGATTGCCATACGGTGAGAAGTACTTTTTTCCACCGTAAGGGCCGCCACGGTCGAGTCCCCCCATGTTGATGTCGAAACCTTGGTTCTCAGGGAACCAGCCTTCCGGTCCGAGGTGCCACTTCCCGGCAAAGAACGTCGCGTAACCAGCCGTCTTCAACATCTCCGCGAGTGTCACTTTCTCGTGCGCCAGGCGGTCGCTGTAGGGAGCGGGAAGAAGCTTTGTGTTACGCCCCCACTTCTCGGGAGCCGGTGCGCCGATATAATCGGTCACCCCCGTACGGTTTGGCGATTGTCCTGTCAGGAGGCTCGCGCGGGTCGGCGAGCAGACGGGGCACGCAGCGTATGCGGAGGTGAACTTCGCCCCTTCGTTCGCGAGTTTGTCGATGTTTGGCGTCTCGTAGAAGGTGCTGCCATAGCAGCCGATGTCCCGCTGCCCGAGATCATCGACGAGGAAGAAAACGATGTTTGGCTTCGGGGTCTGCGCGGCTTGCACGGATGTGGTGACGAAGGCGAGGAACAAGCCGAGAGCAGGTTTCAGGAATCGGGGGGATCTCATGGCCAGGGAAGGGTGTGACGGGCGAAGAAGTAGTAATCAGTGAGTCAGTAATCAGTAATCAGTTCCAGAGACGCTGCGTGCGCTCGCTTCGATCTGCGATAGCGCAACTCTCAACGATCAACCCCCAACTATTTACTCTCCGAAAGGCGGGAGATGACTGCATCCGCCTTGCGGAAAAAGGCACTCTCCGGGATTGGCTGCTTCGTGATGGTGTCACTGCTCCACTGCAACGAGAGCACCGGTTTCACATCACCACGACGCGTGTAGAAGAGCCTGAATGGATGTTTTCCCTTCTGCAGGTGGATGCTTCCGCTCACCTCAGTTCCGCCAGTGTAACCCTTGTCCGCGTCGATTACTGTCGCTTCATAAAGCTTCAGTACCGCACCTGTATCTGTAGTGAGGTGGAAGGTGTAGGTACCATCGGCCGGCGCATCGATGAACCCGGTGAAGAGCATGCCTGCAGATGTGCCTTGCGCCTTCTCCACAACAGATGGCCATGATATCCCCCCGGTCGCGTAAGGAGTAAGCCCCGCAAAATCCGCCACCCAGGGAAACTCCTGCATGTAGGCACTAAACTCCACGCCGTTTGTTACGGCTCCCGGTGAAACGGCAGGCACCAGTTCCTCATCATACGGCCGCCTGGCGCTCGGGTTCGGCCGGCGCACGCGCAACACGGTATCCTTCATCTGCTGCTGAAGATCAGCCTGCGATGCAGCGAGATTCTTCGTCTGCTTCGGATCCTCAACGACATCATAGATCTCGAAGGGATCTGCGTGGGAGGTGATGTTGTAGCGCACGCCCATGAAGTTCCCGAATCGGATTGCCTGCATCTGCCTGCGCGGATGCCCCCGCCGCTTCACCTCAAATTCAGGATAAGCTGGCGTCTTCTCGTTCTGCGAGTACTCGACATATACCAGCGGCTGCTTCTGCTCTGCCTTGCCGGTGATCGTGGGAACGAGAGAAACACCTGTGGAGCGCGCGGGCGCTGGCACCCCGGCGAGGTCGGCGAACGTAGGGAGCCAATCGGCAAACGTGCTCGGCACATCGCTCACCTGCCCCGCCGGTGCACCGGCTGGCCAACGCACGAGCGCACCGACACGGATGCCGCCTTCCCAGAGATCACGTTTGATGCCATCGAACGGGCCGTAAGAATCAAAGAAGGTCGGATGATAGGCTTCCTTCAGGTACGACTCCTTGCTCGGGCCGTTGTCCGTGGTGAAGACGACGAGCGTGTTGTCATCTATCTTCAGGTCCTTCAGGAGCTGCAGGACGTCACCCACGCAGTCATCAATCCGGCGCACATCAGTCGCATAACGCTTCTGCACATCCGGCCATGCGACTTCCGGTGTGCCGGGGTCGGTGTCGTGATCCCAAGTGGCCTCCGAGTAATCCGGATGCACATAACCGTCCACTTCCCCCTCAGCGGTATTAATCATCTTCCCAGGCGTTCCGAGCCATTGCAGGCCACCCTTTAATCCCCCACCCTCCGGATATGCCGTGGAAGGAAGCTGCAACTTCGCATGCGGGGTGGCGTAGGCGAGGTAAACGAAGAAGGGCTGCTCCGGATTGGCGGCGCGCTGGTCGGCGATCCACTTCTTCGCCCGAGCAGTGAACAGATCCGTGGTGTAACACTTGTCGAGGCCAGCACTTACCTCCTGATAGTTCTCCCAGACCTCTTTCTCATCCTCCTTCGGGAACTGTGCATGACCGTCCTTGTGGCGGATGTAGCCGTAGTAGAAATCAAACCCGCGCTTCAGTGGATGCGCCGGCCATTCCTGTGCGTTTTTGCCCAGCCCCTGCAGCCCCCATTTTCCAATAGCGGCTGTGGCGTACCCCGCCTGTTTCAGGACACTGGCGAGGGTGTGATTATCCTCCAGGGCTTTGTCGAACTGATTGTCCCGCACGACTGCCTGTCCCTGATGCACCCCCGTGAGCAGCGAGGCGCGCGAAGGCGCGCAGACGGGCGCCGGACAGTAGTGATGCGGCATCTGCACCCCTGTAGTCGCGAGGGTGTCGATCTGCGGAGTGATATGCCATGGCTGCCCGGGCTTGTGATTCTTCGCGCGCTGGTTCTGGAAGAAAACACCGACGTCGCCGTACCCGAGATCGTCGCAGAGAATGAAGATGATGTTCGGCTTTTTCGCGGGCTCCGCAGCGTGCAACGCGGAGGCACAGACGCTGGAGAAGAGGCCGAGAAGGAGGAGAGACTTCTGCATGTTCAGGGTGAGAGGAAACTTTGCTCCGCGGGGAAGCCAATACGGCCTCCCGGATTGGGAAAGTCTTTCCCATTTAATCTCCCGGCACGGAATTCGTTGCGGAGTTTTCCGCGGCAGAGGTTTTGGAGGGTTGGCAGCTCTGCTTCGCTCAAAGATGAAGCGTCCCCCGATCTCAAGCGACACTTCCACGGATAGAGGAGCTCCTGAAGACGTGTAGAGGTCGCGGCTCCCCTCTCCTTCCACATGCCGCCGCCTAAAATCTTCCTACTCGATCTCCGCTTCCTCCACGACTACCGGCACAGGCGGACGCAACGTCTCCAGCACCGCCAGCGTCTCCCTGACATTCCGCTCCATGGAAAATTGTGTGCCCTTGTCACGAAGGCAGGCGTACACCGCTTTTCGCCGCTCGGGTGAACTCCATCGCTCGATGGCCTGTGCCAGCGCCAGCACATCGGAGGGTTCCGACACGACGTCGCCCTCCACTCCAGACTCGATGATCTCCGCGAATCCGTTTGCCGTCGTAGTAATCACCGGAAGCCCTGCGGCCATCGCCTCCAGCGAGGCGTTGGAAAATGGATCGTATATCGTCGGCAGGATAAAGGCATCCGCTGCCGCCAGATACCGGGCCAATCCTTTCACGGGTCCGAGATAACGGGTCCGCTCCGACTTCGGCATCTTGCGGGGATTCCCGCTGCCGGCGACGAGAAGCACCGGTTTTGCAATGGCGGCTTCGTTCGCCGCCTCTACGGCATACCGCAAGCCTTTCCGATCCCAGCCCGATCCGGCAAACAGCACCACATAATCCTGCTCCTGCAGACCGAGTTCCTTACGAACCTCGGCTCGAGCTGCTGCCGCTTCCTCGATCGAAAGTGCCGGAGGCACGCCATTATAAATGACGTGGATCTGATCGGCCGGATACTCGAAGTGCCGCACGATTTCGTCTTTCACCATCTGCGAGTTGGCGATGACTGCCCGGGCGGATTCGCCCTTGAACATCGTCTCCTCGAGCTTGAGCAACTCGTGATGCTTATTGTCGCGGCTGCGCCACCAGCTCCTCAGGCGTGATTCGTATTTCGCGCGGCGTTGCAGCCACGCTGCATGGACGCCATCGCCTGCCCGGTAGCAGTCACATGCCAACACCCGCTCCAGCGAGAAAAGCACATCGCACTCGCGCTTCGGATCTGCAGAGGTCAGCTCCAGGGCAAACTCCAGCGGCGCCTCCCCGTGCTTGATCTTTTTGAAAGCGCACGGCCATTCGCCCTTCGGCCAATCCTTCGTCGCAAACAGAATACACTCATGCCCGAGAGCTGAGGCTGCCTGGGCGAAACGCTTCAGGTAAGCCTCCGCACCTCCGGTGGGTGAGTAGCCGCGGCGAACGAGACCGATTTTCATCTGAATCGGTATGTATGCGGATTACTGCTGGCTGTCCAAGGGGTTGTTGGCAGTTTCATTGCCCCAGCCGATTCTCAGCGAGTTCATCTGCAGTCGCATCAATGCGGATACAAAGCATCTGAGTCTCCATTGTTTTCCTCACCTCGTTGCGTGCCACGATCAACGTCCGGAACGTTCCAACCTGAGTCGGCACTCCGCTGATCACACCAGTAGCGGAGTTGAGCACAAGTCCCTGAGGAAGACAAACTGAGGCGAACGAGGTGGCATGTTCCGCCATCAGCTGAGCACGAAAAATCTGGTTCACC
>CBINJX010000391.1:0-5549 GCA_966251085.1 uncultured Verrucomicrobiales bacterium | reverse complement strand
AGGGGCTGCAAAGCTGCTGCCCGTCATTTTTTTGGTTCCCCCGTCACGCCATAGCACTTGGACGTCCACGCCGCGGGCCGCGAACTCCACCAGGTGTCCTGGCCGATAGTAGATATCTGAATCGGACGCGGCAGCGGCCATGTTTACCGTGAGGACTGAGGTAAAAAATCCGGGCCATTCCGGTCTGCTTGAATTCTGGTTATTACACGCGGCGACCACGTGGATCCCCCGGAGGTAAGCTTCATCAACCCAAGCCTTGTACTTCAGGACATGCTCCGGAATGCTGCAGCCGAGGCTGCAATTCAGGATGTGATATCCGCGTTCAATTGCCTGGCGTGCTCCCTCCATGATAATTGCCGTTCGCGAGGCTAGCGATTCACCTAGAACCCGGATGCTGCCAATCTCTGCCTCAGGAGCCACGGAGTGAATGATTCCCGCCAATGCCGTGCCATGGCCGTAAACGTCACGACCTTCGCCTGGAACAATCTTCAGCTTCCGGCCGTTTTGCTCATCGTGCACGATGGCGATATCATCTCGCATTCGGAGTCCTTCCAAACCGGGATGCGAGCATTCCACCCCAGAGTCGAGAATCGCGATTCGCACCCCTTTCCCGGTTCCGCTCTGGATTGCTGCAAGAGCTTCGTCTGGAGTAATCCACGCTCTCATAGCCATCCCTCGGTCCCCAGAACTCGTGAGAGAAGCCGGTGCTCGATCAGTCGTCCTAAAACTACTGCCGTCCGCTGGAGTACCTGCAGATTTTCCCAAGTAAAGCCGTTACCGTCCTTCGAAGCAGGTTCTGCCTGCCGAAGCTGGACACCGGATAATACCCCGCGCAGCTCTCCGGCGAAATAAAATGGGCAGGCAATCATTGCCGTCGTCTGAACACCTAGTTGGCTGTCAAGAGTACGGTCCTGCTGACGATTCCAGTGTACGTCATTCTCGTAGATCGGCTGCTCCGTGGCCACAACCATGCTGATCATTCCGGAACGGAGACTCTGGCGGTAGTTGCCGACGAACTTCGCCGCATTTGGCCCCGAATTAAATACCGGCAGCAGCACTTCCCTCTCTGGATCAATCAGCCAAATCGTTCCTTCATCGGCTGTCGCGTGATCGAGTCCCGAGGCAACGGTTTCCAGGATGATCCGATCAAAATACTCTGAAAATTCTTCGGAGACCCGCCCCGCCGCAGTTCGAAGTTGCCTCTCCAGCGTCCGCCTGAGTTCATCATCCAGCGAAGCTTCGGAAAAAGCCGAGAGTTGTCCTTGCATGGTTCAGCTTTCCGGTAAGCGCTTTGTTGACGAAGCGAAAGCCAAAAGTGGGCGCGAATGGATTCCGCGTCCCACTTTGGAATCACTTGATGATTCCACGCTGGCTGCTCGTCACGAAAGCGATCAGATGCGCGATCTCCAATCCGTGGGGTTGCTCACGCAGGCGCTCGACCGCTTGCTGGAGATTCAGATTCGCACGGTAGATCGTGCGATACGCTTCCTTGATCTGCTTCACGGTTTCCTCCGGAAATCCGTGCCGCTCCATGCCTATCTTGTTGAAGCCCCGGACCTCGGCCGGGTTGCCATCGGCAATCATAAACGGAGGGACATCCTGAACAATCTTCGAGCAACCGCCCGTAATGGCATGCTTGCCGATCCGGCAGAACTGGTGAACAGCAGTTAGTCCGCCGATAATGGCGTGATCCTCAACTACGACGTGACCAGCGATGGTCCCGTTGTTGGAGAAAATGACGCCGTCACCGACGATGCAGTCGTGGGCGATGTGAGAGTAAGCGAGGAAGTTTCCCCGGTTCCCGATCCTCGTCGTGCATCCCTGCCCGGTTCCACGATGGACGGTGCAGAATTCACGGAAAGTATTGTGATCCCCGATCTTCAGGAAGGTCGGCTCTCCCACATACTTCAGGTCCTGTGTCTGTTGCCCGATCGAGCTGAACGCATAGAAGCGGTTCCCCAGCCCAATCTGGCTCGGCCCCGAGATGCTGACGTGATGTTGAAGCCAGCATCCGGCGCCGAGTTGAACATTCGGACCGATGATACAGTATGGACCGATCTCGCATTCATCGCCGATCTCAGCGGATGAATCGATGACGGCTGTCGGATGGATCTTTGCGTTGCTCACGATTGAACGAGGCCAAACATCATCTCCGCTTCGGAGACAACCTCGTTATTAACGATGCACCGTCCCTTCGCTTTGACAACGAGACGCTTCTTCTGGGTGATCTCCACCTCAATGAAAAGGGTATCACCGGGTACCACCGGTTTACGGAATTTCACCGCGTCGGCACTCATGAAATAGCCAATCCGTCCCGCATTTCCCGGTGCCCGCAGAAGCAAGATGCTGCCGACTTGGGCCATGGCCTCGACCTGCAGAACGCCCGGCATGACCGGATGACCGGGGAAATGCCCCTGGAAGTACCATTCGTTCATCGTGACCGACTTTACACCGGTGCACTTCGTCTCGCCCTCCAGGCTCACCACACGATCCACCATGAGGAACGGGTAACGGTGCGGGAGAAGTTTCATGACGTCATTGACGTCCAATACCTCGCCGCCCTTGGGCGTCACAGCCGGAGGCACCAGTGCCATCGCTTTCGCATACTGCTTCGCCAATGCACGGGCGAGCTCCGTATTCGGCCCGTGCCCGGGCTTCACGGCGATGACATGTCCTTTGATGGCGCGGCCGAAAAGTGCCAGATCGCCGACCACATCTAGGATTTTGTGGCGCGCGAATTCCTCGCGGAAGCGGAGCGGTTCCTTGCTCAGGACGGATTCGCCGCGGATCACGACGGCATTCTCAAGGCTCCCGCCTTTGATCAGCCCCTTGTCCATCAGCGGCTTTACGTCTTCATAGAAGACAAAGGTCCGGGCAGGTGCGATTTCCCGTTCGTAAAGATCCGGGGTTATTTCAGTGGAATAAAACTGGGTAAAGCGATTGTCCGGCCCAACCTGTGTGCAGGAGATTCGGAAAGTGGAATCGGGCACGATGGTCATCAACGAGCCGCTCTTGGTCTCGATGTGCATCGGCTCAGTCACCTCATAAACGAGCCGGGGAGCCGCCTGTTCAACGATGCCCGCAGTCCGGATCAACTCGACATACATCGCCGCGCTACCATCGCCAATTGGCGGCTCATTCGCGTTCATCTCGATGAGTGCATTATCCACCCCCATGCCGGCGAGTGCGGAAAGCACATGTTCCACCGTGTGCACCTTTACTGCCCCTTCCCCGATCGTTGTGGCACGTTCAACGGTCTTCACCAGGCTCACATGAGCATCGAGTACCGGCTCATCCGGCAAATCCTTGCGCTTGAATTTGAATCCATGCCCGGGGGCCGCAGGGTGGAGAGTCAGCGTGACATTCTCACCTGTGTGCAGGGAGGAACCGGTCAGGCTCGCACTTTTCGCAAGGGTTCTTTGCAGGGTGGTACTCATGAGAAGCGGCCGGTAATGCCAGAGGTGTCAAGGTGCGACAAGTACTTGTCGCAGTAAGATTTTTTAAGGCATGGTGCGGGGTCTCCCTCCTACCATGTCTCCCTCCCGCCTTTGGCTGGTAGCGGTTTTTGCTACAGCCGTAAACGTACCGGCATACGCCGATCTCAGGGTTTCTCCAGCGGGCGAATCGTCCAAGGACGCCCGCATTACCCCGCTAAAAGACCTCAACGGCTACTTTCCATTCACGCCTCCCGTCACCCGGGAAGCGTGGGAGGAACGCGCCGACTATGTTCGTGCACAACTCCGCGTCGCTCTAGGCCTCGTGCCGGAACCCACGCGCACTCCGCTCAACGCGGTGATTCACGGCAAAGTCGATCGCGACGATTACACCGTCGAGAAGGTTTACTTCGAGTCGATGCCCGGTTTTTTTGTGACCGGGAATCTCTATCGCCCGAAGCACACCTCCGGCAAAAATCCGGGTGTCCTCTGCCCTCACGGTCACTGGCCGGAAGGGCGGTTCATGGAAGAGAGCGACAATGGTGTGAAACGAGAGTTGGCGAGCGGCGCGGAGAAGTTCGAGAACGCCGCGCGCTCACCGCTTCAGGCCCGTTGTGTGCAATTGGCCCGCATGGGGTGCATCGTCTTCCACTACGACATGCTCGGCTATGCCGACAGCGTACAGATCTCGTATGAGGTCGCGCACAAGTTTGCCAAGCAGCGGTCGGAAATGAATACCCAGGCAAACTGGGGATTGTATTCACCGCAGTCGGAATCATACGCGCAGAGCGTGATGGGATTGCAGACATGGAATTCCATCCGCGCACTCGACTTCCTCCAGTCGCTTCCGGATGTCGATCCGGGCCGGATCGGCGTGACCGGCGCTAGTGGTGGCGGCACCCAGACAATGCTGCATGCGGCATTGGACTCCCGTGTGACGGCTGCATTTCCCGCAGTAATGGTTTCCACGGCAATGCAGGGCGGATGCACCTGTGAAAATGCCAGCCTGCTGCGCGTTGGCACGGGAAACATCGAGTTTGCGGCACTCTTTGCGCCCAAGCCGATGGCGATGACCTCGGCGGATGACTGGACCAAGGAACTCGAAACAAAGGGTTTCCCTGAACTGAAGAAGCTCTGGACCCTGCTCGGTGCTCCTGAGAACGTTGCACTCACCGCCCTCACACAGTTTCCCCACAATTACAACGCTCCCAGTCGGGCTGCGATGTATGCATGGTTCAACAAGCATCTCGGTCTCCATCTTCCCGCCGACAAGCTGGAGGAAAGAGACTTCAAACGCCTCACCCGTGAGGATCTGTCCGTGTGGGACACCGAACATCCCGCACCGGCCGGAGGTCCCGAGTTTGAAAGGAATCTCCTGAAATGGTGGCGGGACGATTCGGATGCGCAGGTCCGAACAGGCAAGGCTCACGAGGCACGCCGTGCGGTGGAGATCATCTGTGGCACCAGTTGGAAAGAGACACGCGCCCTGCGATTCGAGGAGAAGTCCAGGCAACGTATTGGTGGATATGAATCGAAGACCGGACTTCTTCATAACAGCAGCAATGGAGCATCCCTGCCCCTGATTCACCTTTCTGCGGAAAAGCCGACTGGCGCGACGCTGCTCTGGCTGGATGAACGAGGCAAAGCTGGTTTGTTCAAGCAGGACGCACAGCTTCAGCCGGAAGTCGTCGCCATGCTCGCTGCCGGTGTGAACGTCGTTGGCGTGGATCTTTTCCAGCAGGGAGAGTTTCGAACCGATGGCGAACCGCTCCGCAAGACTCCCAAGGTCAAGAACCCTCGTGAAGCCGCTGCCTATACCTTCGGTTACAACTACCCTCTTTTCGCTCAGCGCACCCAGGATGTACTGAGTGCGCTGCGGTATCTGACAGGTCCGGTGAAAAATTCCGAATCAGTCGGAGTTATGGCGCTCGGGTCCACTGGCCCAATTGCTGCCGCCGCTCGAGCGATGATTCCGAAAGGCAACGGACCTGCCGTACTCGATCAAGGCAACTTCCGCTTCGTTCAGGTTTCCGACCTGCACGATCCGAGCTTTCAGCCAGCCATCGCAAAATACGGCGACCTGCCCGGACTGCTCGCACTCGGGGAACCCAACCG
>CBINJX010000390.1:0-5554 GCA_966251085.1 uncultured Verrucomicrobiales bacterium | reverse complement strand
TCTGCCTGCTCTGTCCCTCAACCCTCAGCACTCAACCCTCAACTTTCAGAGGAGGGTCATCCCCTGCAGGGAAGAAGCATTTCGCGGGGCTAAAGTCCCGAAGCGGTACTCGAGTCAAACTCCGCAGAGAGCCGCCTACACCATCCCACAAAAAAGGCGGTGCCGAAGCACCGCCTTTCGCGTTTAGGGAATTTTCAGGCTTTTACGCCGGAGCACCGGTGAGACCCGGCGGGATCTCCGGAGCGATCGTCTCGCCCTCGCTCGGCCGCGGCTTGAGTGGCGGCGGTTGAGCTGAAGGTTTCGACGGTGGCGCTGGCGGATTCAGCATCCG
The DNA here is from genome assembly GCA_966251085.1 of uncultured Verrucomicrobiales bacterium. Taxonomy (GTDB): domain Bacteria; phylum Verrucomicrobiota; class Verrucomicrobiia; order Chthoniobacterales; family Chthoniobacteraceae; genus CBINJX01. The sequence goes on along the minus strand of CBINJX010000390.1, from coordinate 5,223 downwards.
GCCGTGCTCCAGGATCTCCTTCACGTGGGTGCCCTCGAGGGTTTCGTACTCGAGTAGCGCCTTTGCGACGATCTCCAGCTTGTCCCGGTGCGTATCGATGAGGTTCTTCGCACGGTTGTACGCCGCATCGACAATGCTCCGGACCTCGCGATCGATCTCCTGAGCGGTCTGCTCGGAGTAATCACGCTGACGATGCATATCGCGTCCGAGGAACACGTAGTCTTCGTGTTCACCATACTCGACCATGCCGAGGTTCTCACTCATGCCCCACTCGCACACCATCCGGCGGGCGAGACGGGTCATCTGCTTAATATCGTTTGAAGCACCCGTCGAGATATCGTGGGTGTAAAGCTCCTCAGCGATCCGGCCAGCAGCGATCATCGCAATCTGGTCGAGCGCTTCGAGGCGCTTCATGGAGAACACATCGTTCTCAGGAAGTGACATCGTCACACCGAGAGCCTGGCCACGCGGGATGATGGTGACCTTGTGCAGCGGATGAGTGTGCTCCAGAAGGACGCTCACCACGGCGTGTCCGGCCTCGTGCCAGGCAGTGGAAATCTTCTCCTTCTCGGTCATCGCCATGCTGCGACGCTCACGGCCCCAGCGCACCTTATCGCGAGCTTCTTCCAGCTCGTGGCGGGTGATCGCCTTGAGGTTCTTCCGTGCAGCAAGAAGAGCCGCTTCGTTGATCACGTTCGCCAGTTCGGCACCGGAGTACCCGGGGGTACCACGGGCGATCACTGCGAGATCGACATCTTCAGCGAGCTTCACGCGCTTGGCATGAACCCTGAGAATTTCCTCACGGCCCTTCACATCGGGCAGATTAACGGTGATCTGACGGTCAAAACGGCCCGGACGGAGCAGCGCCGGATCGAGAACGTCCGGACGGTTCGTCGCGGCGATGATGATGACACCCTCCTGGGTATCGAAACCATCCATCTCGACGAGCAGCGCGTTCAGCGTCTGCTCACGCTCGTCGTGACCACCACCGAGGCCATGGCCACGGTGCCGGCCGACGGCATCGATTTCGTCCATGAAGATGATACAGGGCGCACTCTTCTTGCCCTGCTCGAACATGTCGCGGACACGGCTCGCACCGACACCCACGAACATTTCGACAAAGTCCGAACCGGAGATCGAGAAGAACGGAACGTCCGCTTCGCCGGCGATTGCACGGGCGAGCAGCGTCTTACCGGTACCCGGGGAGCCGACCATCAGCACGCCTTTCGGGATGCGACCGCCGAGCTTCTGGAATTTCTTCGGGTCACGGAGGAACTCCACGATTTCCTGCACTTCTTCCTTTGCCTCCTCCACGCCGGCCACGTCCTTGAACGTAACCTTGTTCTTCTCACGGGAAAGCATCCGCGCCTTGGACTTGCCAAAGCTCATTGCCCCCTTGCCCGCCATGCGGATCTGCTGGCGGAAGAAGAAATAGAGGATCAGAAGGAACAGCGCGATCGGAAGGAAACCGAGCAGAGCCGAAGCAAGGAGATTTGTGTCCGTCTTCGGGTTTGCCACGACTCCATACTTCTCGAGCCGCTCACGCAGATCGTTGTTGAAGTTGAGGTTTACCTGCGTCTTGAACGGCTCTGCATTTTGCGCATTTCCGGTACGGGCAAGACCACGAATATAGGTGGTCCCACTGCCCTGGTCACTGACGAGTTCGACCTTGTCCTTTACGACTTGGTCTTTCTCCAGCAGCGCATAGAAGTCATTCAGGGGAATATCTTTCACATTCGCCATCGGACTCCGGAAGAACAAAGCTCCACCGATCAGAGCGATCGCGATCGCGAAAAGAATCAACCCGCGCCAGTTGAAATTAGGATCAGGTGGACCGCCGCGCGGATTGCGGCCATTATTTGGTGAGCGAGGATCAGGCGTCGCCATAGAAGTTGATTAGACCGGCATCGTCACAAAAGGTTCACTCGTTCGCAACTTACTGACCGGATGTCGAAAACCTAGGGCTTATCGACATTTGGTCAACTCGGATATAGCTTGCCGTCGCAGCGCGAACGCTTGTGCTGCGACCCATAACGAATGAGTCTTTTGAACGGTCATCTAAAAGAAATCGGAGAGCAACTGCGTGAGGGTTGGGAAAATCATCCGGCAGCCTACCGTGTCCGGCGTATGGCTTCCTACGTGGGACGCCGTATCCTGCGCCGTCCGCGCACGGTCACGGAGAGCCCGAATCTCCTGCCGCTGCTGATCCAGGTACTCGCAGCCTTCTCTAAAACGGGACGAGGCGAGGTGCTGGAGGAGGAAATCGATTCATCCCTCGGATTTCTCCGCTATGACTACCCGGAAGCAGTCTATTCCGAGCTCCGGAAGCTTTTTCGTCAGGCCCTGAACGAACAGCAGGACCTGACCGCCATGGCACAAAAACTGGCGGCGGAACTGGGCAACGAGCGGAAAATCATGCTCGGGGTCCAGCTCTACGACCTGATTTCACGGGCGGGAATGGATCAGCAACAGGTGGTCGCCTTTTACTCCTTCATGACCCAACTGGGCATGGCGGCGCAGGCGATCGATATCGTTTACCAGCTGAATGCCTCCGACGAAGGCGACAAGGGGGTGTACCAGCAGGGCCAATCCCCCCTGGAATCGCTCACTTTCGGGGCAAACGGCCACGCCGACGTGGTCCTGAAGGGACTCCGGGGCGACGAACGCCTCGTGGCGTTCCGGTATCACGACCTGATTCTCCTGAAAAACCAGAGTTCCCGGGGCATCGTGGTCCGCGGACGCCCCCTCGGTCCGGGCGCTTTCTGCCGCGTCTATTCCGGCCAGCGGATTGTGCTCGGGGAACAGGTGCTGACGTATCAGGACCTCGCTTATTACTTCAACGCGAAGAAAAACGTCTCGCTCACCCAGGTCTTTCTCACAATCGACAACGACGACGAGGTGCAGCTGGAGAAAGTGCGCAACCGGGACAGCGCACTGGAGGTGAAGTTTGGCCTGAAGGTGCAAGTGCGGGCGTTGAAAAACGTCGATGCCCTGCTCAATGGCGTGGCTCTCCGCGCCGGAACCCGGGTGGAGGCAACGCTCGACGACCGGATCATTTTCCACAACGACTCGGAACTCCCGCTGAGCGATCTGCGCCGCCGGGCGCGTGCCTTGGGCGGACGTTTCCAGCTGAAGGCCTATAAGTCGGGCTATCTGGTCTCCAATAACCCTGCCCTGCTCGACACAGACGACATCCTGCTGTCACCCGGGACCAGCGGCGAGGTACTGCTGAAGATCCTCTGCGACTACGAGCACAAGGTCGGGAAACTGGAAGTCGTCCAGGCCGATCGCCCGATCCATGTCGGGGAAGCCGCCGTGCCGGAAAAAGCCACCTATGAGCTGAAGGATGGCGATACGATCCGGATCGATACGGGACAGGTTCTCCGGTGCAACTTCTCGGAGCGGATCATCGAGGAAGAGCGCAATATCATCTCTTCGCTGGATGTCCGGGATGTGACCCACTACTTCCGGAAGCACGAGAAGGGGCTGGACGGCATCAACTTCAATATTACCCGGGGCGAGATGGTTTGTGTCATGGGGGCGAGTGGCTCTGGTAAATCGACGCTCCTCCGCACCCTGGCAGGCCAGTTGCATCCCACCCACGGCGAGATCCTGATGAATGGGCAGTCGCTCTACGGCGATCTCGATTCATTGAAGCGCTTTGTGGCGTACATCCCGCAGGACGACGCTTTCGACGATCACCTGACGATCGAGGAAAACATGGAATTTGCGGCGGCGATTCGCTCTCCGCATCTCTCCAGGCGCGATCGGTCGCGCCGAATCGAGGGCAAGCTTGTCGAGCTGGGTCTCGTGGAGCGGCGGGATTCCGTCGTCGGAAGCCCGGTGAAAAAGCGTCTCTCCGGCGGTGAACGGAAGCGACTGAACATCGGCCTCGACATGATTTCGTCGGCCGACGTTTTCCTCTTCGACGAACCCACCAGTGGCCTGTCGTCAAAGGATTCCGAGCACGTCATCGAGATCATCCGCTCGATGGCCCACAACAAGATCGTCCTCGTCACGATCCATCAGCCGACCTCGAAAATCTTCCAGATGTTTTCAAAGGCGCTGCTGCTGGACAAAGGCGGCAAGCTCGTCTTTTTCGGCACCCCGCACGAGATGCTGGAGTACTTCGCCGCAGCGGAGCACGAGCAGCATTTCGGCACGGAACTGGGCGGCTGCCCGGCCTGCGGCACCACGCGTCCGGAGTTCATCTTCGACGTCCTGGAGACTCCGCTCCGCGACCTGAGCGGTGACATCATCTTCGAGGAAAACTCGCAGGGACAACTCGTTCCTGCCCGCCGGTTCAGCCCGGATTACTGGCGCGATAAATACGAGAGCTTCCGCCTGCTCCAGGAAATGCGGCAGGTGAACGTCAAGAAGACCGCCCCACCGCCACCAATCCCGATCGAGCCGGTCTCACGCAAACGGCAGCCAATTCGCTGGCGCGAGGAGTGGACGCAGATGCGGACCCTGCTGCGACGCGCCTTTACTTCAAAGCTGCGCAACCGCGGCAACCTGATCCTCACCCTACTGGTGCCGCCCGTCCTCGCGGCGATCATCGGCTGGGCGCTCTATTTCACCGACGAAGGCGCTTACGACTTCGCCAGCGCTTTTCACATTCCCACCTACATCTTCATCTCGCTGCTCGTGGCGATGTTCCTGGCGCTGATGAACAGTGTCGATGACATCATCCGCGACCGGGTGATCCTGCACCGGGAACGGAACCTGGACGTTCGCCTCCCCTACTACATCTTTGCGAAGTTCAGCACGCTGGCGATGTTCTCCGCGGTTCAGTGCGCCCTGTTTGTCATCGTGGGGAACTCGATCCTCGAAGTCCGAGGCATGTTCTGGCCGTACTTCACCTTCATGTTCATCACGGCCACGAGCGGCACCAGCCTCGGCCTGGTGATCTCCTCGATCGTGGGTGACTCGAAGACGGCGGCAAACTTCGTTCCGCTGGTACTGATCCCTCAGCTGATCTTCGGTGGAGCGCTCATCAAATACGAGGAGATGAATCGCGACCTGGACGTGATCTACACGTTCAACCGCTGGTTCACGACGCATCCCGAGATGGCCGCCGACCGCGAGGATTCGAAGCTGCGCATCCCGCTGATCAGCCGTTTCGTGGCGACGCACTACTCGTACGAGGCACTCGTCGTTGCGCAGGCAAAACTGAATCCGCTGAGCAAACGCCAGGACGAAATCCAGGAGCGGATCGATGCA
>CBINJX010000389.1:0-5559 GCA_966251085.1 uncultured Verrucomicrobiales bacterium | reverse complement strand
GACAACGGGCTCGGCGGCACGACGTTCCTGCCGCTCGGCGCCGACAGCACCCTCGGTCGCGACGAGTTCCTGCGCCTGCTCTACGGCGCGCGGGTCTCGTTCGAGGTCGCGGTGCTCGCGCTGCATCGTTATGGACAGACCCCGTCCGGAAAGCTCCTGGGCCGGATGATGGCCTTCGGAATCGCCGGCCATCACGCCGGCCTTGCCAACGGCCGGACTACCGGCAGCGGCCTGTCCTCCCTGACGGAACGGCTGGCAGGGCGTACCCCGCTGCCGCTACCGCCGGAACAGGATCTGGCGCCCGCGACCGTGGGACTGTCGGCACCCGTGCTGTCAGCGGGCTTCCACTCCGCATAACTCGGGGTGAGCCCGCGCTGGGACGGCACGATCCAGATCTGGAGAAAATGAACAGGCTCCGTGCGCGAAGGATTGAACTCACTATGCGTGATCCCGCTGCCTGCGCTCATCGCCTGGAGTTCGCCCGGGCGGATCACCCGGCCGTTGCCCATGCTGTCCCGGTGCTGCAGTTCGCCCGAGATCACGTAGGTCAGGATCTCCATGTCACGATGGGGATGCGTGCCAAATCCCATCCCCGGCGCGACTCTGTCGTCATTGATCACCCGCAGCGACCGGAAAGCCATATGCTGCGGATCGTAATATTCGCCGAACGAAAAGCTGTGCCGGCTGTCGAGCCAGCCGATCTTGGTCTTCCCGCGCTCATCGGAGCGGCGAACGCTGACCCGGGGCTGTGTGGAAGTGCTTGTTGTCATGGATTCATCATGCCGCTCGCCCGTTGCGGCGACTAATGCTTCTTTCTTTGCGCTCCGGTGCCTTTCAGTTATCGCCCTCCGCCATATGGAACTCCGGCACCTCCGCTACTTCACCGCGGTTGCGGACGAAGCCAGCTTCACCCGCGCCGCCGCCCGTCTGCGGGTTACCCAACCCGCGCTCAGCCGCCAGATCCGCGATCTCGAGGAGGAACTCGGCGTGGAACTCATCATTCGCGGTACCACAGGTGGAACGATGCTCAGCCCGGCCGGGAAAGCATTCCTGCCCGACGCGCGGCGCATCCTCGAGCTGAGCGCGGAAGCGGCGCTCAACGCCCGGAGATTCGCGGAATGCCGTCAGCATGCCCTGGCGATCGGTTACATCGCCCCGGCTCTAGGGAGTTTCCTGGCAACGAGTCTTCAGGTCTTTTCCCAGAGACATCCGCAGGTGAAGGTCTCCCTGTTCGAACTCAGTCCCGCCCGACAGATCGAAGCGCTTCGCGAGAACCGGCTCGATATCGCCCTGGTTGGCCTTGCTTGTGGGGAGTTGAGCCGTGAGTTCGATCTATTCGATATCCGCAAGGTTCCAGTCTGCGCCGTGCTGCCGGAGTCGCATCCGCTTGCTGAGAAACCTGTAGTTCCTCTCGAGAGTTTGGCTTCGGAACAGTTTGTAGGACTCGATGAAGCGAGCTTTCCGGGGCGGAATGAATTCGTTCGGGAGATTTGCCGGCAGGCTGGATTTACACCGGAGTTTTCCGCTCATGCGGACGGCCTCGCAAGTGCGCTCGCCATGATCGGCTCCGGAGCAGGCGTAACTCTGATGCCGGAGGAAGTCGCCGATCTACCACATCGCCACGCGGTTTTCCGCCCTCTCGATAATGATCAGGTTCGCATCGAGTTCAGCGCGGCGGTGTGTCTCGGCGAAAAGCGTCCCATCGTCCGTAGCCTCCTGGAGGAGTTCCGGGTGAGTGGAAATCTGACAAAAGCGTAATTCCCGTTTTGTGTTCGATGTCTGAATCCAAAAAGCCCCCGTTCTGGTCCATGGCGGCCGCCGAGCCGTTCCGGATCTTCTTCCCGTTAGGCGTTGTCGTCGGGATCTCCGGAATCTCACTCTGGCCGTTGTATTTCCTCGGAATTCACCACTCGTTCTATCCCGGTGTCATGCACGCGCGCATGATGATCGAGGGATTCATGGGAGCGTTCATTTTGGGATTCCTCGGCACGGCTGTTCCGCGACTTACTGGCGCCGCGCCGTTCTCCAGGCGTGAACTCTTCACGCTGCTTCTGATCTTTGTCGCAACGGTCGGACTCCACATCGGGCATCAGCTTCTACTCGGGGATATCTTCTTTCTCAGTCTCCTGCTGATCTTTCTCGGTTTTGTCATCCGCAGATTCCGGCAGAGAGACGATCTTCCGCCGCCGAGTTTCGTTCTCGTGGGATTTGGATTCCTCAACGCTCTCACAGGAACTGTGCTGCTGATCATCAACGAAGCCAGAGAGCCTACCGCGACGCTGCTGCTACTCGGCAATGCACTGCTCTATCAGGGTTTTGTGCTCAACCTGGTTCTCGGCATTGGCACGTTCCTCCTTCCGCGCTTTTTTCAGCTGCCGCAGCCGTCCTTCCCGGAATCCCGCACACCCACTCCCGAGTGGTCCCGACATGCGCTCGTGGCGGCGGGGGCTGGGATTTTACTTCTCGTAAGCTTCATTTTGGAGGCGGCTCTGATGTGGTTTCGCGCTGCGGGCCTGCTCCGTTGCGCGACGGTGGCCGGATTCCTCCTCATGCAACTTCCGCTCTATCGGGCGATTCCGCGGGTTACTATCGCGCGCTGCCTCCGTATTTCGCTGGTGCTTCTGGTGCTCGGCCTCGCTTTTCCGGGGCTCTGGCCGATGCAGCGGATTGCCGGTCTGCACCTCGTCTTCATTGGCGGATTTACCCTGATCACCCTTACGGTCGCGACTCGTGTGGTGCTCGGTCACAGCGGCCAGAGTCATCTTTTTACCGCGAAGCTGCCGTTTCTCACCGCCGCCACCATCCTGCTGATCTGCTCCGCGATTCTCCGCATCGTGGGGGATTTTATCCTCCTGGCGCGTCCTTCCATCCTGAATTACGCTTCCTACCTCTGGATCCTCGCCGCAATAGTGTGGGCATGGCGGGTACTGCCGTCAGTACGCGTGGCAGGTGAGGAGTGAAAAGCGCTCCCCAGCTGGGGCGTACGTATTGAAAGTTAATAGTTGAGTGTTGAGAGCCGCGCCCCGGCAGATCGGGGCATGTACAATCAGTGAAGCTGAACCAATTTACTAACTTCCGGGCACTGATTCCTTTCGTCATACCTTCACACGCCCGGGATCGTTGGACGCTTCCCTGAAAAGCAGGCGATCGACGCCGCTGGCAAGTCGAGGCGCTTGCCCTACAGTGAACGTTCTGATCAGTGATACTGATTCTTTTCCCGGTGCCTTGTGCTTTCCCTGTGCGTGAGGTGCTCTCAACCCTGAATTTTCAGCGGATTCTTCTACCATGTTTTCCGTATCCAATAATCCGGTGCCAGACTGGGCGCGTCTCCGTGAGGATTTCCCGATTCTCGATCAAACGGTTCACGGACGTCCGCTCATCTACCTCGACAGCGCCGCCAGCTCCCAGAAGCCGCGTGTCGTCATCGATGCGCTGCGGCACTACTACGAGCATGACAATGCCAATGTGCATCGAGGGTTACACGTCCTGAGCTCCCGAGCCACGGAAGCCTATGAGTCCGCCCGGTGCAGGGTGGCCCATTACGTCGGGGCGGCGAGTTCCGAAGAGATCGTCTTCACCCGCGGCACCACCGAGGCGGTGAATCTCGTGGCGCAGGCTTGGGGTGGAAAGTTCTTAAAGCCGGGTGATGTGATCCTGCTGACGGAACTGGAGCACCACAGCAATCTCGTGCCCTGGCAGCTCTGTGCGGAGCGTACCGGTGCGAAACTCCGCTTTATCCCAGTCAACGAGGACGGCACGCTGGCGCTGGATCGCCTTGGAGAGCTTTTGACACCTGAGGTGAAGATCTTTGCCTTCACCCACATCTCCAATTCCGTCGGAACGATCAATCCTGTGGCGGAGCTGTGCAAAGCGGCGAAGGCTGTCGGGGCGGTGACCCTCGTCGATGCCGCCCAGAGCGCTGGGCATCTGCCGATCAATGTTCAGGAACTCGGCTGCGATTTCCTCGCGTTCTCGGGTCACAAAATGTGCGCGCCGACGGGCATCGGCGTGCTCTACGGGCGTGCCGATCGTCTGGAGGAGACGCCTCCCTGGCACGGAGGAGGGGAGATGATCGTGAACGTCACCTTTGAAAAGTGCACCTTCAAGTCGCCCCCGTATCGCTTCGAGGCGGGAACCCCGAACATCGCGGGAGCCGTGGGACTCGGTGCTGCCATCGACTACATCGAGAGCATCGGCCGCGAGCACATCTTCAATCATGACCAGCGACTGGCTCATTATGCGATCGAGCGGATGAGCGAAATCCCGGGAATGCGGATTCTCGGTCCCAAGGAGAACCGCGGCGGACTGGTGAGTTTTGTGATGGATTCGGCTCACCCACACGATCTGACGACTTTTGCCGACCAGTACGGACTCGCCATGCGTGGCGGACATCACTGCTGTCAGCCGCTGATGCGCAAATTCCGGCTGCCGGGGACCACGCGCGCGAGTTTCTACTTTTACAATACGCGTGAAGAAGTGGACAAGATGGTCGATATTCTCATCGCGGCCAACCGCTTCTTTTCATGAATTCCGAACTGGAAGAACTCTATCAGCAGGTCCTACTCGACCACTCCAAGCGTCCCCGTAACTTCGGCGAGATCACTGAGGGAGCGGTGCATGTCCAGGGGAACAACCCATCCTGTGGCGACGAGATCAATCTGCACGTCCGCTTCGGCGAGAACGGCAAGGTGGAGGATGTGAAGTTCACCGGTCAGGGATGCGCCATCAGCCAGGCATCTGCTTCGATGATGACGATGAAGCTGAAGGGAAAGAGCCGGGAGGAAGCGACCGAGATGCTCCACTCCTTCCAGGATCTCATCATGAAAGATGTCGCCGAACCGCCCCGGATGCTCGGCGATCTGCGTCTCATGCAGGGCGTGCGGAAATTTCCCCAGCGGGTGAAGTGTGCAATGCTCGCGTGGCGGGCATTCGAGGAAGCCGTGGAGCACTCGGATAGTCCGGCTGGGGAAGTCTCGACGGAAGCGGACGATCCGAGCTGAGGCGGGAGAAGGGGGGGCGATTTGAGATCTCTCCCCTCATGTCGCACGCCGCTAACCGGGGTGCTTTTTGGAGTGCGGTGGTAAGTCCCGCGACTGCGGGACGCGACACCGCGTTGCAGGTGGAAAGGGGGCAGGGAGCGGGAGGCAGAGAACCGCTCCTGAAGAGAAAGCGCGGCTGTACCGGGGCACTCCGCCGAACCTACCGCTCACGTACGAAAGTCTGACGCATTCAGCTCCATACGTTTGAGGTGCAGGCACACGATTCTGTCTCTCATACCGCTTCTGAATGGATGGTTCGCGACACCGGATTGGGCATTATGGAATGCAGCGAACCGGTGAGCCAGAACTGGTATGAAGGCGGTGTTGCGCCCCGTTTATCGCGCCGACAGCAGCTCCTGAAAAACGCGCGGCAAATGCTGGCGTGGGAGAGCGAACCTGTGTAAGAGTTTGGTCATGCTGGCCGAAGCTGCGGGGAGCTGGGGCAAGCCGGTGGGGTGGGTGCCTACGCATTCGCACCTGGACACCGAAGCATTGGCCAAATCACCCGAAGCACCGCAGT
>CBINJX010000388.1:0-5566 GCA_966251085.1 uncultured Verrucomicrobiales bacterium | reverse complement strand
GCCTCCTGTTCCTTCTCAGGAGTCCACTTGGCCATTTCCTCATTGTACCTCTTCATGTCGGCCTCGTATCTCGCCTTCGCCCTTTCATCGGCATCCGACTTCAGGTCCCTCGGCTTGTTCGGCTTCTTCGGGATCTTGATGTCAGGCTGACGTGCGAAATCGACGATCGTGAAGGCCTTACTCTCTTCAGCGAGTTGCTGGAGGGTCTTTTCCGCTGTCGGAATCGAGCTGTGGCGGAAGCCAGTGGTGACGGTGCAGACGATGACGCGCTTTGCATCAGCCGCGAAGGTGTACGCGGGCATCGCTGTCAGCAGAGCCGCAACAGACGCGCTGAGGATACGGAGGGAGTTGTTCATGGTGTGTACTTGGGGATGAGCCGCTTGGCATACCGATAATCCGGGGGTGGGAGCAATGCTTAGAGCGCTCTCCGGTTACGTTTGTTGCCCGGAAGCCATGGGAAAGCGTCAGCCCATTTCACGTAAACGGCCGAACCCGGCACGCCATCATGGGTGTAAACGCGCCCAACCGATTGATCTCAAACTCGTCACAACATCGTTCACGCGAGGATTCCCTTCACAATTTCGCCATGAACATCGGTAAGTCGGAAGTCGCGTCCCTGGAACTTGTATGTGAGGCGAGAATGATCGATCCCGAGCTGGTGGAGGACTGTTGCCTGAAGATCGTGAACGTGCACGGGATTCACGATCGCATTGACGCCGAGGTCATCGGTTTCCCCGAAGGTGATGCCCGGCTTCACTCCGCCACCCGCCATCCAGACGGTAAATCCATACGGATGATGATCGCGTCCCCAGCGCGGGCGATCGTTGATGTTTCCTTGAATGAACGGAGTGCGGCCGAATTCACCGCCCCAGATCACCAGAGTGTCGTCCAGCAGACCGCGCTGCTTCAGGTCTTTGACCAGCGCAGCGCTCGGCTGATCCGTATCCTTGCACTGTGTGTAAAGCTCGGTCGTCAGGCTGTTATGCTGATCCCACCCGGCGTGCATGAGTTGCACGAATCGGGAGCCACGCTCGATCAGGCGGCGTGCCATCAGGCAGTTATGCGCGAATGTGCCGGCTTCCTTCACCTGCGGACCGTACATCTCCAACACCGCGGCGGGCTCATCGGAGAGATCCGCGAGTTCGGGTACGCTGCTCTGCATCCGGTAAGCCATTTCATATTGTGCGATGCGGGTAGCGATTTCAGGGTCCCCGAAATCGTGCAGCTTCATCTCGTTCACCTTCGCGATATCATCGAGCAGGTCCCGCTTGATTTCAGTGCTCAGACCTTCGGGATTAGACAGATACAACACAGGATCTCCGCTGCCGCGGAACTTCACGCCCTGAAAGCGGGAGGGGAGGAAGCCTGAACCCCAGTAGAACTCGTAAAAAATCTGGCCGCAGGAAGTTCCCTTGCTCACGGAAGTCATCACTACAAATGCCGGCAGGTTCTCCGTCTCACTGCCCAGACCATAGCTTAGCCATGCGCCCATGGTAGGACGTCCGGGCAACTGGGAGCCGCTGAGAAGAAACGAAATCGCCGGTGCGTGATTCACGGCATCCGTGTGCATCGATTTCACAAAGCAGAGATCATCCGCGATCGCCGCCGTATGTGGCATCAGTGCACTCACCCATGCGCCGCTCTGCCCGTATTGCTTGAATGGCTCCACGGGCGCAAGAAGCAGCTTTCCCTTCGGATCACCCGTCATCGTGCTAAACCGCTTGTCGCCCGTGTATTCTTCTGGAACCGGATTGCCGTGCATCTGCTGGAGTTTCGGTTTCCAGTCGAAGAGATCCACGTGCGTCGGCGCGCCGTTCATGAAAAGGTAGATCACCCGCTTCGCCTTCGGCGCGAAGTGCGGCACGCCGGGTAAACCGCCGATCCGATTTGCCGTTCCGCCAGCCGTGGCGGCAAGACCATCCTTTCCCAGCAGATATGCCAGCGCGGCGGTCCCGATTCCCGTGGCGCTACGACCGAAGAACTCGCGACGGGTGAGATGACGCTGATGTTCGACGAGCGGGTTCATGGCATCATTCCTTTGTAAGGGCTTCATCGAGGTTCAGGATGGCAAGGCAGAGAGCGGTCCAAGCTGCGTGTTCTACCGGGTCAAGGTGCTCGTTGCGTCTGACTTCACCGGTGGACAGGAACTTTTTCGCTTCATCGGGACGTGCGGCAAATTTCGCCCGTATGCGGTCGATTCCAGCAAGGAGCACCTGTTGCTCCTCGGCGTGAGCGTCGCGGGCGAGCACCCGGCGATATGCTTCATTGAGACGCGCAGCGGAGTCCGAAGTCTCCTGCATGATCCCCTCCGCGAGTACCCGGGCCGTCTCGACATACGTTACGTCGTTCAAGGTGGTCAGGGAGTGCAGGGGAGTGTTCGTTCGCGTCGGTTTTACCGCGCATACAGATCTCGATTGAGTGTCGAAGAAAACGGTAGGCCCGATGATTCGCCGCCAGAAGGTGTAGAGGCTCCGTCGGTAGAGCGCATCACCATGATCCTGCTTATACTTCTTATTTCCAAAAGTCGCTTCCTCCCACACGCCCGATGGCTGGTAAGGATTTACCGGCGCTCCTCCGAGTTGTCTCACCAGGAGACCACTTGCGGCCAGCGCCTGGTCCCGGATCATCCAGGATGGCATCCGGAATCGCGAACCGCGGGCCAGGAGACGATTCTCCGGATCTCGATCAGCGAGTTCGCGAGTGACTCGCGAAGACTGCCGGTAGGTCGCACTTGTCACGATCAGCCGGAGCAGCCGCTTCACATCCCATCCGGAATCCCGGAACTCCGACGCCAACCAGTCCAGGAGTTCCGGATATTTGGGAAACTCGCCCTGAACGCCGAAGTCCTCCGACGTTTTCACGAGACCCACACCGAAGAACATCTGCCAGAACCGGTTCACCGTCACGCGAGCCGTGAGCGGGTTTTCCTTTGAGACGAGCCATTGCGCGAGACCGAGGCGGTTCCGTGGAGCATCTTCCGCGAGAGGGGAAAGCGAAGATGGGGTTGCCATCGCGACTTCGTCACCCGGTTTGTTATACAGCCCCTTATCGAGAATGAACGTCTTCCTCGCGTTCTTCATGTCTTCCATGATCATCACCCGCGGGATCGACCTATTCTTCTCCTCGTAGGCGGCGATTGCTTCGCGCTGTTTTCCAAGTTGCGCGGCATACTCCGGTGCAACCTTCTCAAAATGCTTCCGCAACTCCTCAGTTTCGTTGGCGGTGCGTTTTACCGGAGTCTTCTTGAGCGCCGTTTTGAGCTTTTCTTCCAGTCTTGTCGCATAGCCGGAGTCCGCCGGCGCGCGCCCGCTTTCACGTGGAAAAACGAGGGATTCCATCCTTTCTACCTCGTCCGCACGTTCGGATACTACCTGCCTGAGCTTCTCGATCTCCGCCCGCTCAGTTTCTGTCGCCACCTCGAGGTTCGGCGCGGTCTGGGGATCGCCGCCGCCGCCGTTCACCGGCGTCTGGTTGAAAAACGCATAAAGGCTGAAGTAATCACGCTGGCTGATAGGGTCAAACTTGTGATCGTGGCATCGCGCGCAGCCGACGGTGAGCCCCAGCCAGACGGTGCCCATTGTCTCCGTCATATCCATCACGTACTCGACTCGGTTCTCCTCCGAGATGCGCCCGCCTTCACCATTGATCGGGTGATTGCGGCTGAAGCCGGTCGCGAGCTTCTGTTCGTGGGTCGCGTCGGGGAGGAGATCCCCGGCGAGTTGCCAGACCGTGAATCGATCGAAGGGGAGGTTCTCGTTGAACGCCTTTACGACCCAGTCGCGCCAGGGCCACATGGTTCGTTCATTGTCGCCCTGATAGCCGTTGGAGTCGGCATACCGTGCGGCCTCCATCCAATCCCACGCCATCCGCTCACCGAAGGCTGGGGAGGCGAGCAGGCGGTCCACTGCCTTCTCGTACGCTTCCGGTGAAGCGTCATTGAGAAAGCTCTCCACCTCGCCCGGCGTTGGTGGAAGCCCCGTGAGATCGAGCGAGACGCGCCGGAGTAGGGCGGATTTGTCAGCTTCCGGAGCCTGGCGGAGTCCCTCTTGGGACAGACGCGCCAGGACAAAGGCGTCGATCTCATTTCGACTCCGCGCATCACCCGTAGAGACGTTCGGCACGTCCGGCTTTTCAAGGGGACTGAATGCCCAGTGGGTGCCCCACTGAGCGCCCTGGTCGATCCATTGGCCGATCAGTGAAATCTGGCGTTTGGTAAGCGTCTTGTGCGCCTTTGGTGGCGGCATCACCTCGTCGGGATCCTCGGACACGAGGCGCAGGAAGAGTTCACTTTCGCTACTCTTGCCGGGAACGATCGCTACAGTCCCATCACGATCCTTCTTCGCTTCCTCCTCGATATCGAGCCGGAGATCCGCCTTGCGGTGGTTCGCATCAGGACCGTGACAGTAGAAGCAGTTATCGGAGAGAATCGGGAGGATATCCCGTGAAAAGCTGACCTCGTCGTCGGCCTTGGATTGTGCGAGGAGCGCAAATGCGCAGAGGAACAAACATCGTAGCGACTTGGGGGACATCGGGTGGGGGAACTCGATCGTGTGAACCGCGTCTGATTGCCGTTGGGGCAACGGCCTCTTGCGCAAGTGTATGGCACAGGCACAGAGAGATGCGATTCAACATGGATTGACCTTTGGATTACGCGGGTATTAGCAGCTTACAGCTTATCGAGAAAACGATCGATGAGGGGCCACAAAGAGGCGCAAGAGACGAAAGAACGGGAATGCGAGCGTTCGGGAGGTTTCCTGCCGCGGTTAAGAATGTAATCCTTTCGCAGAGTTTAAGTGCTACGTCGTCAGGGCTTTTCTATGGCTCGCGGGTGACCGGAGCACCTTGCTCCGCTTCCGGTGCGCTATACCAGCGATTCCCGAGCTGTCCTTTCTCTCTATTCATCCACGCCATAAATGCGGAGGTAACAAGCCTCCGACCAAGATGGCTGGCGCTACGGGCGTTCCCCGCTACTTCAAATCCAGCAGCGCGAGACCGGTTTTCTCATCCGTGCTCCGCTGCAGATACCCAGGTGATTCTACCACCACCACTTCGAGTGTCGGTTGCACCCAGCCCTTGATCAGATGCCCGCCATGGGCGGTGCCATCCCTCTTCCCTACCACAATGTGTGGGTGGACCTTCACCTCGCCGTTTCCTTTCCTCGCGAAGTTGCCCATGAGTGAAAGGACCTCCACCTGCTCCGGGATATCGATCTCCAGGTAATCCTGCTTATCGAGTTCGAAATAGCCCAGCACCACCCGACTCAGCGCGCCGATCGCCGTGAACCGGGCAGCGGTAAGATTGTGCTCCTTTGCCACTCTTTGAAGCCCGTCGATAACCTCTTCATCGGGTTCAAAAACAACGGCGATCGTGCGCTCCGGCTGTTCGTTCAGCGTCTTTGTTCTCATAACCAGCGTTTGCGCGGTTGCAAGCATGCAAGAATCCCGAGGAGTCCAACTGCAGCGAGCAATACTAGCCAGAGCCGGGATGCCACCGCGGGCTGCTGGCTTGGGTAGTGCTGCTCCGGAAAATTCCCGTGTGGTCCTATCGGTCCATGGTGGGCCGCCAT
>CBINJX010000387.1:0-5583 GCA_966251085.1 uncultured Verrucomicrobiales bacterium | reverse complement strand
ATTCGTCATTCGTCATTCGTCATTCGTCATTCGTCATTCGTCATTCGTCATTCCCACCTCTTCCCAACCGCAGTTCTGCGGTTAGAGTAGTCGCATGCCGATTTACGAATACGAACTCTGCGAAGGAGACTGCAAAATCTGCAGTGGTCGGTTTGCGCTGAACCGGCCTGTCGATCGCGAACCGCTGGACAAGTGTCCGCTATGCAAGAAGCCGGTACGGAAGGTGATCTCCAGCTTCAACACTCCGAAGATGAGCAAGCCGCTCTCCATCTCCGATGCAAAGAAGGCGGGCTTCACCGTCCTCAAGAAGGTCGGCAAGGGCGAGTACGAGAAGCAGTAAAAAACAGCCTAAAGCGGAGCCGCTGTATTGACCACCTCGGCTCCGCGATTCGACACCCCCGATGACTCTGGTGGACGGGTGTAGATCTCAAATTCCAGGTATGTCCCCTGGTAAATGTAATGGGTCTGCACCCAGGTCTTCGTCTTTATCGCCCAATTGCCGAAGCGTGAGGCGTCGGTTCCGTTGATGTCCCACTCGCTGATGGCAATGATGGCCGGCTTGTACTTTTTGAAGCGCTCAATCGCCTCCTCATCCCAATTCGGCGTCCGCGTGGCGTTGTCCACATAGACATTGTATTCGTAAGTGGGCCGGTCGGCGATGATGTTGATGGCGGGGTGGTATGGATAGGCGACGAGATAGTCACCTGGATTTGAATGCGCCTCGATCACCTTGAGCAGTTCCGTCGTCCCCTTCCATTCACGCTTGGAAAGGTAAACGTCCGCTCCGTTTGCCGCATCGAGGAACTGGGTGCGCTTCCAGCGTGCGGCCATGCTTCCCGTCCACCGATCCGGGAACATACGCCAGAGAAAAGCCGCCGCATGAAGCACGAGCACGACGGCGAGAACCTTACCCAACATCGGCCAGCGCCTGCGCTCCGTCGAACTTGCGAGGAGAACGAGGCCCGCAGTCACCGCCACCCAGAACCCGGGAGAGAACTCCGCGAGGTGCGGTGAATCGGGACGGAAAAAGAAGTACTGAGGAAAGACGGTCAACGCGCCCCCCACAGCAAGCAATGCAGCAGTCGCCCGGAGAAACCGCTCCGACTCCCCTTGTCGCCACGTCTGCACGATGCGGACCACGGCCCATGCCGCGAGCGGAACGAGGCTCAGCAGCGGGATGTAAAGCAGCAGCGCCAGCCAGCGCTTGTCGGGATCTTCCGCAGTGAATATGTCCTGCCAGCCCTTCCGTTTCAGGACCTCCCGGTTCTGAGCCGCTATCTCCGCTTTCCTCGCTTTTCTGGCCGCCTTCTCCTCAGGCGTCAGCTTAGCTGCACCAGGCGCCTTTTTTTCGCCAGGCGTCACGTTGGGTATTGCACTCCCACCACCGCCAAACCGTGTCTGGACAGCATGCAGCAACTCCCTGGGCCAGTTGATATATTGCTGGACGAAGTGGTGAGCGAAACCACGATTCTTCGCGTCGAGATACACGGGCATATGCACCGCCCATGCGATCCCTGCTACCAGTAAAGGCCCCGCCAGCAGGAGACTCCAGCGAGCCCTTGCAGGCACACCCGGAGTCAATGCACGCAAAGCAATCGCCCCTAGCCAGAGCACGGAAAAGAACATTGCCACCTCGATCCGGATCAGGAACGTCAACCCGAGTACGACAGCACTGAATGCCAGCCATCCCCAGCGGATCGGCTCGTTTCCAGCCAGTGCCACGGAAGCCGCTGTTTCGTCCGGCCGGCGTTTTCGGATGATGAAACCGACCAGACACCAGATGTTGGCGACCGCGATGAGCGGCATGTAGTTCTTGAACGTCATGCCGGGCACGAGGATCAACATCACGCCCACGAGAAATGCAAACCACGGCTTCCGGCTCACCCGGTCGACGACCAGAAAGCCCAGCACCGCCGCGATGGTGGAAAGCACGAAGCAGTACACCCGGAGCAGGACGAAGCTGACACCGAAGATCTTGAACAACCCGACTACCGGGTAATACCAGAGAACATTGTAACCGAGCGCCACATCGCGCAGCGGGCGCTCCCCTTCCAGCAGCCGTTTCGCCACGAGCGCCACGGTACCGCCTTCGTCACGGAAATTGAGACTATGCCGGTAGTAACTGCCGAAGCAGGCCACGGCGACGATGATCAGGAGAATCAACCACGGCTCGCGTCGACCGCTCCAGTGACGAATGGCTACAAAGATCTCTGTGGGTGTTTTCATCCAGCGTGGTGCCCTGCGGGAGGGACGACTACTCCCTCGGCGCAGACCATTTCAAGGTACTCGCGATAACCGCTCTTCGGCAGCTGTGCGGCCAGCTGCTCGAGTTGTTTCTGATCGATAAAGCCTTGGTTGAATGCGATCTCCTCCAGACAAGCCACTTTGAGCCCCTGCCGGTTCTCGATCGCGGCGATGTAGTTACTGGCATCGAGCAGGCTCGCTTGGGTCCCCGTGTCGAGCCATGCCATTCCGCGTCCCAGCAGCCGCACGTGCAATTCTCCACGGCTCAGGTACTCGAGGTTTACATCCGTGATCTCCAGTTCACCACGAGCACTCGGCTTGAGATTCCGGCAGATCTCCACCACTTGGGAGTCATAGCAATAGAGGCCGGGAACGGCGAACGGGCTCTTCGGGTTCTTCGGCTTTTCCTCCAGGCTGATCGCGCGTCCATCTGGACCGAACTCCACCACACCATAACGCTCGGGATCACGGACCTGATATCCAAACACACACGCCCCCTTCTCCATCGCGAGTGCTTCGCGGAAGAAATCGAGTTTTCCGTAGAAGATGTTGTCACCCAGGATCAGCGTAACGCCTTCCCCGGCGATGAACTGTTCGCCGATGAGGAACGCCTGGGCGATGCCAGCCGGCTTCTCCTGCTCAGCGTATTCAATCCGCATTCCCAACCGGGAGCCGTCGCCGAGTAGATCGCGGAACTGCGGCAGATCCTTCGGCGTAGAAATGATCAGCACCTCGCGAATCCCGCCGAGCATCAGCGTCGACAGCGGGTAGTAGATCATCGGCTTGTCGTACACCGGAAGCAGCTGCTTGCACGCAACACGGGTCAGTGGATAAAGGCGCGTACCAGCGCCGCCAGCGAGGATAATGCCCTTGCTAATCATAGTGAAAGGTATGGGAGGAGATTGAGAGCGGCGCTTTCCACGGGAACTCAGGCGGCGACACCGCTGCTCCACTCGCTCAACTTGCCAAGCCATTCGGGCTCGAGTGCCTGGCCGCGCTTATTCTTCGCAGCCCGTAGCATCAGAGGTATGTTGCTTGCGGCTTCACATTGCGCAGCCCACTCCGGCGCTGAGGGTGTCACTCGCAGGCCGACACAATCCACCGCGAGCTTTGCAAATACGGACTGCGAAAACTCCGGCTGCTCATCAATCGTAGCGCTGACGGTCACACCGCAGAGTCTCCGCAGAATCCATGCCGTGAGAAGCTCTCGTGCGCTGATCGCATGTACATGCCGGATGCCATGACGAACGACCCAACGCCGAAGGAAAATCGCATAACGCGCATGCTGCAGGAAAACTTCCGACGAGAGCGCCTGTCCGAGCAAGCTCCGCCAGGTCTCCACCTGACGTGCGAGTTCACGCTCCTGCTGCCACTCCCCTTCCACCACCATACCATCGGGCAAAAAGTCGATCTGCGGCAACAGCTCCTGCACAGCTTCCGTGACCCGAGAGGACGCCACATGCAACGCATAGGTGCGCATCTGCGGGTACACCTGGCGCAGGTGCTGCAACTCCGCCGCCGCCCGCTCCCCTGCCGGCCATTCCCAAGCCAGGCAGCCAAGCCGGACATGAGGTGCAGCTGGCGCGGGCTTCGCATTTACGATCTGCTCAAAACGCTCCTTTAGCGGCTGCACGGTTTTCTCGATCGCAAACTCGCTCTCGAGCCGCCTGCGTGCGGCTTCACCGTATTCGCGACGAAGCTCGGGCGATTGCAGCAGCCGTCCAAGTGCGTCGGCAAGCGCCCGCTCATCACCCGGATCAACGAGCAATCCCGTGCGACCGGAAGCGATCTGCTCGGGAACACCGGCGAGTTTCGTGGAGACAACCGGTTTCGCGGAAGCCATCGCCTCCAGGATCACAGTTGGAAAAACGTCGCTCGCTCCGTTCTGATCCACGATGCACGGCAGCGTGAAGATGTCGCATCCGCGCAGCTTCCCGAAAACTTCCTCCTGCGGCAGCGCGCCCAGCAGCCTTACGCGATCTCCTACCTTTTGCTGTGCAATCTGATCCTCGAGCGCCGCACGCCAAGGGCCTTCGCCGATGATATCGCATTCAAACGCCAACCCCCGGTCTCTCAGCATGGAACAGGCGGCGATGAGGTGATGGAATCCCTTGAATTCAATCAGACGACCGATGCTGACGATTCGAGGCACCGGACTTTCCGTCGCAGTTTTCGGCGCTGGGAAATTGGTCAGGTCCATGCCGTTGAAGACACGGAACATTTTCCCGGCAGATGCAGGACAGAGGTTTGCGACCAGCCCCTTGGAAAATTCGGTCTCATTTGCCACGAATTCCGCCTCCTGACAGATCTCCCGGAGCAGATCGTGGTTGCCCAGATCGACCATGAAGTCCTGCCCATGCGTGGAGAGCGAGAACGGGATGCCGCTGATTGCCTTCAGGAAGATGGCGGTATGCGCAGCGCGGTTGGCGAAGTGGACGTGGAAATGGGTGATCCCGCGGGCCTTGAAGAGATCGGCAAAATAGAGCGCGTTCCGGGCACGCAGGGCGGCTTTATATTCAGCCCCGTAGCGTTGGTCGTGCTGGGCGATCAGTGCCTCCGGCCAGCGACCTTGTTTCCTGGCAATCTTTTCACCGAGCTTCAGGATCGGTGCAGGCGGCGCATAGTGGATCGGAGCCTTCAGCCGGGATGCATGACCATGACGGAAACTCGTGGGTGGCGGATAAATCGAGTAGATCTCCAGTTCCACCCCCATGCGTTCGAGAGCGAGCATCTCCGTGTCGCAGAAGGTCTGGGAGACAATCGGGTACCGGGAATAAAGATATGCGAGCCGCACGGGCGTGAAGGTTCAAAGGTGAAAGGCGCAAGTGCAAGGTTCAAAAACTGGGTCACCAACCTGATGAACCGGTGAAAAACCTTTGCGCCAGGCCGGGATATTGGACTTCAGTGCCGCTTATGTCCAATGCCGCTGTTGGGGAAATCCCGCGCATTCAAACCGAGGTGCAGGTCATGTTCTTCGACACCGACTGCGCCGCGATCGTGCACAATCTCGCTTACCTGCGTTTCATCGAGACCGCACGCACGCTGCTGGCCGAGCAACTCGGTATGGGACTGGCCGAAATGGCACGTACCGGACTCTACCCTGTACTTGTGCGGACCGAAGTGGATTACAAACGCTCAGCGGGACTCGGGGACAAACTGGTGATCAACGGCTGGCTGGAGAGCGTCGAGCGCTCCCGGTTCTGGTGCGGCTTCGAAGTGCGACGTCCGATGGATGATCTGCTGATCTGCACTGCACGACAGATGCTGGCGATGGTGCAAATGCCGGGATCAAAGATCGTGAGACTGCCTGAAGATTGGGCGACGCGGTTTGCGCATCTC
>CBINJX010000386.1:0-5603 GCA_966251085.1 uncultured Verrucomicrobiales bacterium | reverse complement strand
GTGCTCGGGCTGGTGACACCGACTTCCGGGCGCACGGAAATCTTCGGTCGCGACTCCCGGCTCGTGGAGAGCCGTGAGGATGTCGGTTTTCTTCCGGAGAATCCGTATTTCTACAAGTACCTGACAGGCATGGAGACCCTGCTCTTCTTCGGAAAGCTCTGTGGTCTCTCGGGTAAACCGCTCAAGGAACGCGCTCGCGAGCTGCTGGCGCTGGTCGGACTGGAGAACGCGGCGGATCGTCGCCTCGGCGGTTATTCCAAGGGCATGCTGCAGCGTATCGGCCTCGCGCAGGCTCTGGTACAGGAACCGCGGCTGCTCGTGCTCGATGAGCCGACCGCGGGCGTGGATCCGGCCGGTTCGCGGGAGATCCGCGACCTGATCCTGCGGTTCAAGGATCAGGGGATCACCGTGCTCCTCTGCTCGCACCTTCTCGGCCAGGTGCAGGAGATCTGTGATCGGATCGGCATTCTGCACCAGGGCAATCTCGTCCGCGAGGGGCGTCTGGAGGATCTCATCTCAATCGAGAACCAGACCGAGTTCATCCTCGAGAACGCTTCGCCGGAGCTTCTTGCGGAGTTTGAGTCCCGAATCGCTGCATCCGGCGGCAAGGTCGTCGAGCGTCGCAAGCCGCAAACCACTCTTGAACGTTACTTCCTCGAAGTCACCGGAGGAGGTCACTAACCATTTCCTATGTCCGTCACTGAGCAAATCACCCCTGTAAACTCAGCCACGCCGGAGCGTTCCGGCACGGTACACAAGGCTTTCTCCTTCGCCCGCGTATGGGCCATCGCGTCGAATACCCTGCTGGAACTCGTCCGGCTGAAGGTGTTCTATTTCATGCTCCTTTTCGGCCTGACGCTGATCGGCAGTTCGCTGTTCATGGTGAACTTCTCGTTTCAGCAGCAGTTCCAAGTGCTGAAGGACGTTTCGCTGGGAGCGATGTCGATCTTTTCCTGGCTGCTGGCCGTGCTGGCGACGGCGCTGCTGCTGCCGAAGGATGTGGAGGATCGCACGCTCTACACGATTCTCGCCAAGCCGGTGCCACGGTTTGAATACCTGCTCGGCAAGCTGCTAGGCGTGCTCTCCCTGATCGCCATTGCGGTCGCCCTGATGAGCGTCCTCTTTTACATCGTCCTTTTCATCCGTGAGCGATGGGAAGTGGCGGCCGTGATGCAGTCGCTCGAAGGCGAGAAATTGACCGCAGCTCTCGCGGACATCAGGACGGCTGCGTGGGGAGGAAGCCTGATTTTGGGAATCGTGATCATCTACCTGAAGGCAGCTCTCTGCGCGTCACTGACGCTGATGATCTCGACTTTCGCATCCTCTACGATCTTCACGATCATGGTCTCGATGATGTGCTACTTCATCGGGCACGTGCAGGGGATCGCCCGCGAGTACTGGCTCGGGAAAGAAGGGATAGCTCAGGAAGGCGCGAGTCTGCTGACCAAGTTTTTCCTGATGATCGTGGCACTGCTTTTCCCTGATCTGCAGCTCTTCAATCTGGTCGATGACATCGTCGTCGGCACGATCGTGCCGGCTGCGATGTTCTGGAAGACGGCGGGGCTGGGAGTGATGTACACGGCGGTGTACCTGTTCCTCGGCTACTGGATCTTCGTCACCAAGGAGCTCTAAATACCGCACGACAATGAACCGGCTCGTTACCGCGATTGTTGGTCTCCTGGTGTTTGGCGCGGCCAAGCTGCCTTTCGAGCACGCCCTGATGAAGGAGCACCGTGCGGCCCATTTTCATGCCTCGGAACTCAATCTCGATTTCCGGGAGCAGATCGGACAGGGAGGGTTCATCGCGGCACTGAGCGGCTTTCGCTCCATTGTCGCCGATATGCTCTTTATCCGGGCACACATCGCCTGGGAAAACACGGAGTGGGGTCGGCTGAAGCTGCTCCTCGACGCCACCACATCCCTCGAGCCACTATGTTTTGGGACCACGCCGCGTGGCACATGGCATACAACGCAAGTGTCGCCGCCATGGAAAATCCGGACCAACCGCGTGAGGCTCTGCGAATCAAAGCGCAGCGGGAATACTTCAAGCTTGGTGAGCAGTACCTGCTGCGGGGACTCAAATTTAATCCCGACCGTGCCGCTCTCTACGATCGGCTCGGCATGCTCTATGCCGACAAGTTCAAGGATCCCTGCAAGGCAGCGTGGGCTTATGGCGAGGCAGCGAAGCGCCCGGATGCCATGCCTTACGTGAAGCGGCTCGCACTTTACAATCTGGCGCATTGCCCCGGACATGAACGTGAGGCGTACGAAAAGCTGAAGGAATTGTATCAGAATCCCGACGAACGGCTGCTAACGCTCTTGCTACGGATCAATGAATTGCAGGATAAATTGAATATTCCCGCTGCTGAACGCATTGACACCTCCCGTGATCTTGAGGCCCTGCGCTAGCGGGAGCCCACTCGTCTTTATACCACCCCATGCGATTTGCTATCTTCGGAGACATCCACGCCAACCTGGAGGCACTGCAAGCCGTCCTGGCTGACGCCGAGGCCCACGAAGTCACCCACTATGTCTGCCTCGGCGATATTGTAGGCTACAATGCCAACCCTCACGAATGCCTCGAACTCGTGCGAAATCTCGAGTGCCCCGTCGTAAAGGGGAATCATGACGAGATGGCATCGATGGAGGAGGATCTGACAGGGTTCAATCCGCTCGCGGAAGAAGCAATCAACTGGACTCGCAATCATCTCACTGCGGAAGACAAGCAGTGGCTCCGTGATCTGAAATTCCAGCGTCAGGTGCGCGATTTCACCATCGTCCACGCTACGCTCGATACCCCGCACAAGTGGGGCTATGTCTTCAACCAACTCGATGCGGCAGCGAGCTTCAGCTATCAGCACACGCAGCTCTGCTTCTACGGGCACACGCACGCCCCGCGGGCATACATTCGTGATGCGGCAGTGCGTCCGGTGGTCCTCGACAAGCTGCAGATCGAGGCAGGCAAGAAGTACTTCATCAACGTCGGGTCTGTGGGACAGCCTCGCGATGGAGACTGGCATGCAGCCTACTGCATCTACACTCCTGAGAAGCAGATGGTAGAGCTGCGGCGCATCGAATACGACATCTGGACCGCTCAGGATAAGATTGTCGATGCCGGTCTGCCACAGCGTCTGGCTGATCGTCTGGCGCTCGGAAAGTAGTGCCGGTGGATCGTAATCTCCGAGCGCGATGGGTACTGCTCATCGCGCAGCCTCCTGATGCGTGATCTCCCCGCATCGATCCTGATCGTCAAACCGTCGTCCCTCGGCGACGTGGTCCATACCCTGCCGGCAGTTGCACTGATCAAACGGCACTGGCCCAACGCTCGCCTGCGCTGGATGATCAATCCCGAGTGGGCTCCCCTCCTCGATGGCAATCCGCATGTCGATGAAGTGGTGATCTTTCCCCGGCGGGATTTCCGGGGAGTGCGTGGAGTCTTTCGGATTATCCCCTGGGCTCGGAAGATGCGGGAACGCGTGCAGGCTGATCTGGTGCTCGATTTCCAATGCCTGCTACGCAGCGGAGTGATCAGTAAGATCTGCCGTCAGCCAGGTGGGCGCATCGTGGGGCTCTCGGATGCCCGGGAAGGCGCACGCTTTTTCTACGATGATGAGGCAGATGTCCGCGGACGGAAGCACGCCGTGGATCGTTATCTGGCACTCGTGGAACGGCTCGGCATCCAAATCGATGCACCCTTGGAATGGCCGCTCCCCCAAGGCGATAACGTGCAGGGAATGGAGCCGGGGTACGTGCTGCTGCACCCCTTCTCCCGGGGCAAAGGCAAATCGTTGAGCGTGGCAGATGTGACCGAGTTCTGCCGGGCCCTTGCTCCGCAGCGCGTGATCGTGGCAGGCAGATCGGAAGAGCAAATCCCGGAAATGCCGGGCATGATCAATCTCCTGAACCAGACCTCCCTGGCCGAGTTGATCTGGCTGATCCGCAACTCGGCATATGTCGTAAGCGTGGACAGCGGTCCCATGCACATCGCGGCAGCAATCACCGGACGTCTTCTCTCGATCCACACCTGGAGCGATCCGCTCAAGGTGGGCCCGTACCGGCCGGAGGCTATGGTGTGGAAGGACGGCAAACTCGCTTCCGTTTCTGAATGGAGAGAAGGGAAAGCAGGGCAGGAAGCCTCAGGCATTTCCCAGATCGCGGACTGGGTGAATAGGATGCTTTTGTAGCCGCAAAGAGGCGCAAAAGAGCCGTCTCGGGCGTCGCGCATTTCATTCCTTTATGGTTTGTGCGCCAATTTCCTCCCTCTTTGCAGCTCCGCAATCGGGGCATCGTGTGTCATAAACGAGATTGACACTTGCGCGCGCCGCTCCGGCTCACTAGCGTTCGCCCCAGTTCTTTTTAGATCGCAAATACATCAAGAGTGATTCCGCGCTCGCGGAATCTGCCAACCTGGTCGGAGAAACCAAGGTGGAAGCCGGCAGCCAGTATGCCGTCGGCGATGTGCGCTCAGCGACTCTCTGTCGCGGCGAACCAACTCTCCCTTGATGTCTTGCATAACCTATCAGACATCCATGCTTCCTCAAATCTCGGTCCGCACCAACCCCGCCAATCCGAATCATCACCTCTGGAACAACAACGGGACCTGGTTTGTGCATTACGTCGTCTATCCGACGCCAATCACCAAGGAGCGCGTCCGCCGTTCGCTGAAAACCAAATGCATCCACGAAGCCCGGGCGCGGCGCGATGCGCTACTCGCGGGGCAGGTTGGGCTGAATTGACTGCCTCATTTTGCCGAACTGCTTTTAGCCACGAAGAGGCACAAGAGGCTCAAAAAGAAGACGGTGGAACTGATAACACCTTCCTCTTGTGGCCCTTGTGCCTCTTTGTGGCTTCAATTTACGACCTATCCCATCTTCCGCAGGTCGAGCATTCGCTCCAGATACTTCGCGAGTAAATCAAACTCCACATTAACCCGGTCGCCGCGACGGCGGGTGCGCAGGTTGGTGACGCTCCACGTGTGGGGAATGATCCAAATAACGAAACTCGTCGGGTGCACCTCAGCAATCGTGAGGCTCATCCCATCAATCGCAATGGAACCCTTGAAGGCGACCAGTGAAGCGAATGCCCTCGGAAGGGCGATCTCCAACCGGTGATCCGCGCCTACGGGGTCCAGCGATAGAATTTCCGCCGGGCAATCGATATGCCCCTGAACAAAATGCCCGCCGAGCCGCGCCCCGGCTGCCAGCGCGCGTTCGAGATTTACCGGAGCAGCGGGGATCAGGTCTCCGAGATTCGTCCGGAGTAGCGTCTCGTTGAGGAGGTCGAATGACAACTCCCCATCTTTCTGTGCCGCGACGGTCAGGCAGCAGCCGTTGACGGAAATACTGTCGCCGAGCTTTGCGTCGGAGGCGACGACATCAGCGCGAACCGTCAGACGCGCGCCTCTGGAGGAACGATCGAGGGCGATGACTTCGCCCGTTTCTTCAACGATGCCGGTGAACATGGGGAACCCGGGATACGAGATGCGCGGGCGTTGGGAAATGACGAAATCCGAATGTCGAATGTCGAAAAAAGTTCGAATGGCCAATGACCGAAGGAGCGCCCCGTTCGTCATTCGTCATTCGTCATTCGTCATTCGTCATTCG
>CBINJX010000385.1:0-5610 GCA_966251085.1 uncultured Verrucomicrobiales bacterium | reverse complement strand
GAGGAGATGCAGCGTTACATGGAGCGCAATGTAATCGAGATTGCTCCACTGGCATATATGCGTGGACGTACGCTTGCCCGTGCTTTCGTGGTGCTGGATGAAGCCCAGAACACGACAACCGAGCAGATGTTCATGTTCCTGACGCGTCTCGGTTCAGACTCTAAATGTGTGGTCACCGGTGATCACACCCAGATCGATCTTCCTGCAAACAAACGCTCCGGGTTGGTTGAGGCGCTGCAGGCGCTACGGAAGGTGGAGGGGATCGACTTTGTCTATTTTAACGAGCAGGATGTCATCCGGCACGAGCTGGTGAAGAAGATCGTGCATGCGTATCGTCGCCATCGTGGCACTGGCGAGACAGACGGGAAACAGTAAGCTATCCTTCCGGGGCCGGATTCTACGCCGGCCTCCATCCCATGTTTGATCTCTTCGAACGCAAACGGCTCATAAAACGCGGCATGGCCTCCGCAAAGGTCCGCCGCCGGCGGACGGAAAGCGAACTGCTCCAGTCGCTGGAGCACGGGCTGCCGGCAAAGCTGGTGATCTTTTTTACGTTCGTCTTCGGCCTGTGGGCGTTGATCTACTCGGATTATCGACAGCAGCCGATGGAGAAGGTTTTCATCGGCTTGCTGATCTTCCTGGTCGCGCTCGCTCAGCTCTGGATCAATCATCCGAATACGTGGGATAAGAACTCCCGGTTACTTCTGATTTTCGGAGTGTTGCTCCTCCATATCGCCGTCGTGAAGGCGGTACTGGTGACCTCCGACAGCCAGGCTTTGAAGCCGGGGGTCGTGTTCCCGGGGGAGTTCAGCAAACTCGATAAACAGATCCTCTGGAGACTCGCCGTTCCGTATGCGTTGGCTCCTTTGACCCTCTCGGTATTGCTTGGGAGGAATCACGGGATCTACGCTGCGATCTTCGCAAGTCTCTGGAGTTTCGTCGTTTATCGAGGTTCCGACGCGAAGCTGCTGGTGATGAGCCTGATCTGTGGGTTTGTGGCCGTTTTCGTGACTCTGGAGGTCCGCCGGCGCAGCCGCCTGCTGCGGGCCGGACTCTTTGTAGGATTGGCGACCTGGGTGCTGGCTCTCGTGTTTGGAATCTTGGGACCGATCATCTGGGAATCGCTGACGAACACGAACTGGACGATGGTCGGGTACCAGAGCCTGATCGCTATCGGCAGCGGTCTTGCGACTGCCTTGCTGGTTGGTGGCGCGCTTCCGGTTTTGGAGAGTCTATTCCGGATCACGACCAACATGTCCTGGCTGGAACTTGCTGATTTGAATCACCCGCTGCTCAAGCGAATGACCATTGAGGCGCCCGGGACCTATCACCACAGCCTGGTTGTCGCGCATCTCTCGGAGGCAGCTGCGGAAGCGATCGGCGCGAACCCGGCGATGGCTCGGGTCTGCTCTCTATTCCATGACATCGGCAAGCTGGTGAAACCGGAGTATTTTACCGAGAACATGCGGCACGGGCGGAACCCGCACGATGAGCTCGCGCCGACCATGAGTGCGTTGATCATTATCGCCCACGTGAAAGAAGGGGTGGATCTTGCGTTGAAGCATGGACTCAACCAGCAGGTGATCGACGTAATCCAGCAGCACCATGGGACGTCGCTGGTGTTTTACTTCTATAAACGGGCGCTGCAGCAGCAGGAGGACGCGCGTCAGGGAGGCAGGATCATGAACATCCGCGAAGAGGATATTCCGGATGTCCGGGAGGAGAGCTTCCGTTATCCCGGGCCGAAGCCGCAGAGCCGCGAGTGCGCCATCATTTCACTGGCGGACTCCATCGAGAGTGCCTCGCGCAGCCTGGAAAAGGTGAATCCGCAGAAGCTCGACCAACTTGTGGACGATATCATGGAAAAGCGTCTCATGGACGGGCAGCTGAAGGAGTGTGACCTGACGATGAGGGAGCTGGAAGAGGTTGCCGAGAGCTTCAAGCACACTCTGCACAGTATGATGCATGCCCGTGTGGCTTATCCGAGCGACAAGAAAGAGACGCCGTCTCCAGCATCGAGGCAAAACGTTCCGCCTGTCTCTGCGGCTTAAATAGCTTCCCGAGTCCGGCTTTCGAGAGCATCGTTGCCGGAGAGGCCACAGGATGCACCAAAGCCGTATTGAAGCCGTGACTATTACGTTGACCAATCGCCAGCGCAAAGTGCCACTCAAACTAGGGTGGCTCCGTCGTTTTGCCTGGCTTGCGCTGTCGGAGTGCCGTGATGTGTCGGCGGACGATCGCTTTGCACTCAGGCATTTACCCGAGGTGGAGGTCACAATTCTCTCGGACCGGGTCATTGGTCAGGTACATGAGGAGTTCATGAATATCCCCGGCGCAACGGACGTGATTACCTTCGAGCATGGCGAAATCGTCATGAGCGCCGAGACCGCGCGGCAATATGCAGCGGAGCATGGTCATTCCGTGGAAGAGGAATTAGCTCTTTACACCGTGCATGGGTTGCTTCACCTGAATGGCTTTGAGGACGCGACCTCCCGGGATGCGGCCCGGATGCACAAAGTCCAGGATCGCATTTGGAAGACGTGCCTCGCGCAACTCCCAACCCCCTCTGAATCGTGAACTATATTCTTCGTTCCACTTGTGCCTCCCTGATGGCGCTTGCCATGGCGGGTATGCCTGCCTTTGCCGCTGAGGATGCGCCACCGCCAGACGTTTCGTCGATTCTGCAGACACTCGAGAATCTCGAGAAACAACACCTTCAACAGCAGAATACTCTGCGCCAGCGGGCGATCCAGGAAGCCCAGGCTGCGGCTTCGAATCCGCAACGTGCCGCCGATCTGTGGGAGCAGGCCGAGAAGGTTTCCAAGGATGCCGATCAGTTCCGGACCTGGAAAGACCGGGAAGGAGGAGCACTCGGGGCGAAGGAAGTGCAGAATGCATTGCGTCTCCATTTCAATTGGCTCGTCCTGACCCTGCAGAAGAGCAACGGAGCAAAAGTCGCGGATCTTCTCCCTGCGGTCATTGCACACACCAAGGAGGTCACGAGCGATCAACTCGCAATGGAAGCCTTTGAGGAGCAGCTCAAGAAACAACGCGAACTCGCCGACCGAAGTGGACGGCAGGGACCGCGTGAGCGCGAGAAGCGAAACGACGAGATGGTGAGGGCGATGCGCAATCGCGTCGCAAGCCAGAATGTAAAAGGCAGCCCTGTCGCACAGATGCTTCGAATTGGTGATTTGCTCGAGGACGCTGGGATGAGTGCTCGTCAGGCGAAAAAACAAGAGGGTGCAGTTCAGTCCGGCGACGGATGGGAGAGTAATCCCTTCAATGTGGACGGGATTTTCCAGACGATTATCCTTCCTGAGCTGCGCGCCCAGAAGGATCAGCGGATCCTGGAATATTGGGACAACAAGATTCGCCAGCTCGCAGACCGGGCGACAAAGTCCAAGTCGCCTCTGGAGATCGATAAGTTCAATCAGATTACCCGTCCGCAGCTACAATGGGATCGTGCGGTCGAGATGGAGAATGTAGGGCTGCGCAACCGCGCGGTCACCGAGATGTTCTCGATCGTAAAGGCGAATCCGACACATCCAAACGTCGAAACCTGGATCAAAAATCTGAAGACCAGGATTCTGCCGCCAACACCAGCGGCTGCGCCCGAGGAAGCCGCTCCTGTCCCTGCAACCGGGGCTACTACTGCTGTAACTCAATAACCTCACACGAGGCATGTCGGAAACTATCGTCGAACAGGAGACGCGAACTGATGAATCGTTGGACGTTCCATGGAATGTGGTCGTGCATAATGATCCGATCAATTTGATGAGCTACGTCACGATGGTGTTCCAGAAGGTCTTTGGCTATTCGAAGGAAAAAGCCGAAGTGCACATGCTGGAGGTGCATCATAAGGGCCGCTCCATTGTCTGGAGTGGCCTGCGCGAGCCGGCTGAAGCTTATGTGCAGAAATTGCACGCCTACCTGTTGCTCGCGACGCTGGAGAAAAGTCGATAACCGTGGAAATTCACCGTCTCGATGAGCAAACGGTCGCGATTGAAGATCTCGACCTTTTCCTGTGTGAACTGCTCCAGCAGATCCCGGTAAGCGCGGATCCGTACGATAGCGATAGCGCGACGGAAAGACTCTACAGCTCGCCAACCCATGGCGCTGAGCCGGGCTTTGACCAGGAGTGGAAGGAGTATGTGGAGCCGGAGCTGCGCGATTATTTCAACTCGGCACTCGATGTCGTCCGGGAGGATCTGGCGGATTTTCCCTCGGGAGATACAGACGGTTATTACACACTGCTCGTCCCGGTGAAAAATCTCGAGAGCTGGATCCACGCCCTGAACCAGGCGCGGTTGGCTCTGGGGGCTCGGTACAATGTGACCGAAGAGGATATGGATGAGATCCCGACGGGAGGGAACGAAAGGGCGCTGGCGATCTTCCAGATCCATTTTTACGGTTATCTGCAGGAGCGGTTCCTGGCTGAGTTGGAAGAGTAGCTGTTTGGAGTCCATCCCGATTTGGGATGCTCCATCAGGAGTCGGTTGCGGGCTTTGCTCCCGAGTGCTGGAGGGAAAGCAGTCGCCTTCGCGGTTGCTGGGGGGAGTTCACCCTGCTACGCAGGAATCTTCATGAAAACCCTGGTAATATCCTCCCTGCTTGCGCTTGGGTTGCTCGTTGGCGCCCGCGCAGAAGAACAAGCAAATCAGCTCACCGACCAGGAAAAGGCTGCCGGTTGGCAGCTTCTTTTCGATGGTAAGGATGCCAGCCAACATTGGCGTGGTTATAAGAAGGACAAACTGCCCGCCGGTTGGGTAGCAAAAGACGACGCCCTCGTTCGCGAGAAAGGCGGCGGCGATATCATCACGAAAGATCAGTTCGAGAACTTCGAGTTCTCGGTGGACTGGAAGATCAGTGAAGGCGGAAACAGTGGCGTAATGTTCAAGGTGAAGGAGACTGATGGCCCGCCATGGAGCACCGGTCCTGAGGCTCAGATCCAAGATAACGCGAAAGGCAAAGATCCCCAGAAAGCGGGATGGATGTACGCTCTTTATCCGGCAAAGGTGGATACCACCAAGCCAGCTGGCGAGTGGAACACGTTCGTGCTGAAGTGCCAGAAGACTCCTGCGGGCACCTACAAGTGCGAGCACACGATGAATGGTACAAAGTACGTGGAGTACGAGATCGGCTCCGAGGATTGGAACCAGAAGGTCGCGAAATCAAAGTTCGGCAAAATGCCGGATTTCGCTAAAGCCGCCGAAGGGCATATCGCCCTGCAGGATCACGGCGATCTCGTGTCGTTTCGGAACATCAAAATCCGGAAACTCGAGCCACTGAAGTAGGACTCGAGGCATTGATTCAACCTCCTCGGCGGGAAGAACGTATCTTCCCGCCGAAAAAATGAAAAAAATGCAAAAAGACTCTTGCGGAAGTCCGAGTACCTGATACTTCTTTCGGCCTCGCAAGAAGCTCGGGTGGTGAAATGGCAGACACGTGCGTTTGAGGGGCGCATGCCGCAAGGCGTGGGGGTTCAAGTCCCCCCCCGAGCACTTCTCCTCGAAGATAAAGAGGAGAAGTGCGGTTCCGGTCAGGGTTGACTTGTCAGTGGTAAAACCGGGAGTTAACAGCTAATGGGATTATGAAACGTTTCTCACG
>CBINJX010000384.1:0-5625 GCA_966251085.1 uncultured Verrucomicrobiales bacterium | reverse complement strand
ACTGTGATTCATCACTGGTACTGGAACGCGAAGAGAAGGGGGCGCTTTGACACCGCGCGGGTAAGCAATGCGCGTTTACCTCGATCTTGATCTCTTACAACTGATTGAATCCCCGACGAACCGCGCGCCAGTAACATCGATCGCGGCGAAGCGCGGCACTTCGAAGTTTCTGGAACTACAGACTGTGCGGGATGGAGAACGAGATGACCTTCCCGAGGGGACTCAGATCCGGTTTGGTCCGAAGGAGCAGGGCAAATACGATGGGCCGTTTATCGTTTTTTGCGACTCATGGACGTTTAACAGCACGACGGGATGCTGGGAAGGGTACGCCAATTTCAACACGGTAGCCCTGAACACCCTCTTGGGTTCACCAGATGGGGACGATGCAAACGACGTCGCCAGCGAAGATCTGATGGCGGAATTCTCCTGGCTGATTCCTTCGGCGACGAATCCCGAGAAGTCTGAGACCTTCACCGTTTCGGTAGCGAATTCCGTGGATAACGGAAATGAGGGGGTGCCAACCGAGGACGAGCCAGCGATCAACACGCGCCTTACAGCGGTAGAGACCAATCTCGCCCCGCTCATCAACAACACCGGCACCGCCAGCTATTCCAGCGTACATCTCGAGGTCGGCTCAGCATCCACGACCGGGACAGTGCATGCGGAGGGTGGGATTACGGTTGGAGCCGTGGCGAAAGAATCGAGCAGGACAAGCCTCGGCTCCGGCATAACAGGCGATTCGCTTTTCACGGCGGCTACCGCTGCAGCTGCAAGGCTGATTCTAGGATGGGTGGGCGACGTTCTTCCGGTGAGTCTCGGAGGCACGGGGCGCAGCACAAAACCGTATTGCAGCATCGAGAAGAGCCTCTCGCAGACCATTTCCTCCAGCGTCGATACGCGCATCACATTCGATTTTCCGGTGATCGACGCCGCCGAAATCTGGAGCACGGCAGACAACAAGGCGACGATGCCGCGAGATGGATTTGTGAGCCTCACATGCACGATCAGCGGCGATGTGGCCGCGTGGCTGGTGAGGATCAAAATCAACGGAGTACTCGCGTACACGCTCTCCGGAAATCTGACATTCGCGATCAACTCGCTCGCGACGCAGTTTCCTGTGTCGACCGGCGATGAGGTTGAGTTGTG
The DNA here is from genome assembly GCA_966251085.1 of uncultured Verrucomicrobiales bacterium. Lineage (GTDB taxonomy): Bacteria > Verrucomicrobiota > Verrucomicrobiia > Chthoniobacterales > Chthoniobacteraceae > CBINJX01. The sequence goes on along the minus strand of CBINJX010000384.1, from coordinate 4,479 downwards.
GGTAATGCAACTGAGCGGCTCCAGCAAGACGCTTGGAGGCTACAATGAAAACCGCCTCACTATTTCGTACATCGACTAAATGAACCTCGCTTTAGCCATCCTCCATCTATTCCCGAATGCCGACCCAATCAGGGATTTCCTCGTGATCGATCGCGGGGAAGGGCAGACGATTGCTGTATGGAAACTCCCTGATCCGCAACCCACCCAAGCGGAACTGGAGACCGCATGGGCCGCGGTGCAGGACGTGCCGCGCAAGATGGAGATCAAGGCCGAGGCACGGAAGCGCATCCTGACACGTTATCCGGAATGGAAGCAGGCCAATATGACAGCCCGCTTCACTGAGCTGCTAGATAAGCAGCTCGGCGGCCAATCCCTCACCGCCGAAGAGACCGCCGAAAAGACTGCGCTACTCGCCGCGTGGGCTTGGGTAAAGTCTGTCCGCGAGCACTCCGACGCTCTGGAGGCTGATCCAAACCTTGCACCCAACTGGCCGGAGTAAGTACCCATGACTCACGACATCACCGTCACACTCGGGAAGGCCGCAACCGGCATCACTGGTTCGCTGATCGCTGCGCTCTCACCCTACCAGGAACACGCAGCATGGACCGGCGGCTTTGCCGTCATGCTGCTTTCCGTCGTCTCACTCAGTCTGGACGTCCGCCGGAAATGGCGGGATCGGGATAAGCCGAGTGATCGGAGCTAATGAAGGCGCCGGTTACCTGTCGAGGCGGTCCTTCATCTGGTGCCACCCCTGATTGTAGCCGTGGTGGTAGCCGGTGCTGAATGCTTCGGGATCGGGGCGACCTTTGGCATGCAGCTTTCCTAGCCGCATTGCTTTTTGTCCGTCCCGCTTCCGTCCTTCTGCTGCATCGGTCTTTCCGACCAGGTAACCGTCAGCGTATCCCTCTTTGTATGCGGGGCGTTGATCAATCGGAAGCTGTACGATCTCGGCCGCATCTGCCGGGAAGTTGAGCGCGATCACTCCGCCTTTTTCATCCTTTGAGAGGATGAAGATCTTACCCTCCCTCTCAATATGAACGGTAAACTCCTCACCAGCTTTTGCGGTCCGTTTCTCCTCTGCTCGCAGCAGTAGCGGCACGTCTCGCTTCAGCTTCACCTTGTCGCCTTGTTTGAAGTCCGCGAGCGCGATCACCGGCAAGGCCGCCAACATCAGGGGGAGAACCGTCTTCCTCATGGCTTACGGTGTGGCAAGTATGGGGAGGGGAGTCAATCCGTCAGATATTTCCCGTCTTGCCCCACATCCCGCACGTTCAGGTACTCGAATTTAAAGGCTCCGATCTCCGGGTACTGCCTGGCCAGAGCAACAAGTTCTCCAACGTGCTCCTCTCCCTGAGCGTCAATTCCAAATACCTTCGCTTGAATTCGGATGAGGTCCTTTTCCGCCAATGAGAACTTCACATCTTTGAACGGCGCAAATCTCGCTTTCTGGAAGTTGGGAACTAACGGCTCCGAAGCTCGGATCGATTCGCTGTAAAGCTCCTCAAGGTGCTTGGCTTCTATATCCAAGCGGAGCCTTGGCTCTCTCGTGAGCGAGATGGCGGCGCTGATAACAAGAAGAAACAGCACCAAAAACAGCAGGTTCTTCCACTCAACGCTGTCGTTGCTCGTTTGTTCCTCAAGATGACGGGGCACAGCGGTGTGCTCCTATCGGCTCTTAGAGCGAAGTCAAGTAAGCTTGGGAGGATGCGAGGCGGCTTGCGTCGCGGAGAATATGAACAGGGCTGGTGAATGCAAGAATCGCAGGCGTTGAGGTGCGCGATTCTCGGATGTGAATACGAATCTCACCCGAGACGAACTGAAAGCCCTTATCCGAGAAGTGTTGGTGGAGATGTTTTCAGAGATGGGGAAGGGAAGTGCCTCATCAGCCAAAGCCAAGCGGGAAAGATCCGCTCCGGCAGATCTACCCCGTACAGGGGGACGTCCACCCGGTAAGATCACAGAGAGCGCTGCAGCGCACTTGCAAACTAAACCCGAATGGGTGCGCCCCGGCGACTGCCGCCGGCTGTTTGGCATTTCCCGAGCTACAGTTTACCATTGGATACGCGATGGGTTGATCGAGTCGAAGTTGATCCGGCAGCGCGGCAAGCTAACCGGCATCCGGCTTGTGAGCTACGACAGCCTCGATAAGTACCTCAAAGGGCGAGAAGACGCGCGCTGAGAGCCCACGGGTGTATTTGATGCGCTTCGTTTCCGACGGTCAGTTCGAAAGGAACTTATGAAAGCTGATCGAGATTCAGCCCCCGGTGAACCGCAATGATTTCCCCTTCGCTCACCGAATATGGCCGGGTATCACAACGGGTGAATGAATACCTATTTCCATGGAAGTTACCGCGGGGACCTCACCGAGATTGCCGCAAATCAATGCATCACGAGAGACATCCATCTAGCCACAGCGGTTGCGTCGGGGAAGCTTGGATCTTCAGAGAGTAGGGACAGCAATGTCGGTTGGGTCTATGAGCTCCAACTGGCGCCCGAGCAGGTAAAGAAAGATGATATCGACTTCAGACTCACTGAGGCAGTCCAGCCAGTTCGCGTAATCTCAACACGAGATATTCCACCAGACACACGAGCGCACGGTTTGCGGTAAAGCAAAGGGGGCGCACCCGTAAGAGTGCGGCCCCTATTGTTTTGTCGCCGGTTGGCGACAAGGAAGGAGAAAGGCCCGCCTCCCTTTCGAGAAGCGGGCGGGTTGCCGGGAATGTTTGAGGCCTAGTTGATCGGCTATCTTTAGTATTCCGATTCTTGAGGCTGGGTCGAAGTGATTCAATAGAGGCCCTCACCGTACTTTCACTTGGGAGTACCTTTTGCTTTGGCGCTGGTGCAGGGTTCAGGAGCTTCGGAAGATATGCCAACGCCTTGGTGTCCCTTTCCTGAAAATATCCCTCCGAGCGTTCAGGGATCCACACTGTATCTACATACTCGATGAACAGCGGTAATGTTTCGTGAGGGTATTGGAAGGCTTCTTTCTCCGTTCCATCTGGGAACAAGTGCTGATAATACTTCCGCTTGGCAATCTGGTCTGGATGATTTGCTCTCAACCACTTGGAGAATAGCTGCCCTACACTCACATCGGGCCTGATCTCCTTGCCGTGCGCGCCTTTATCGGGGATGACGTACCCAGCATGCTCAAGTCGGCCATAGAGGCGGATGAAAAGCTCAGAGATTACTGAAAAGTATCCCGCATCGACTCGGTCCCAATTGTCGTTAAAGCGGCGAACAAAGTTCGGGATGCCGGTACCCGTGATACTGTATCGTCCGGTCTTCCTCAGTTGGGGTAACACCTCGCTTGTCACCCACTTCCGGAACCGCTTTGCCTCCTCTTTCCGGCTTTGGAAGATCAGGTTGTACAGCCCGGACTCACTAATCAGATATGGGTTGGTTCGAGATACTTTCGCCGAACTCTCGGCACTGGCGAGAGTTCGTTTTTCGTCATCATCAAGGCGCCCTATGGCATCACTCGGGTTTTTGATATCCAGAGCTGCGCATACGTCCAAATAAAAGAACCAGACATCACCGTCGATGTTGATAGTCTGAATCTGATGATGGTTCTCATCCTCGAAGATCTGAAGCGATAGCTGCATTGGCTTGTGGTGTTGTTTTCTCCGATGTGCCCGCCGCTTCCTGTCCAGCGACACGAGCAAGAAAATACCCGTACGTGGTAGGACCCTCGAATGAGGCACGTACGGGTAGAAGAAAGCCGTGATGTCTCCACTTCGGGTCCTACGCCGATGCGGTACGGATCGCGTTGTATCTACAGCCTGTGGTGTGAGTCAATTCTGTTTCCACAAGGGGTTGCGGTTTTTCTTCGGCGGAGGATTGTTTTCTGATTTGGCGCCTATTGGAGTATGAGGCTAGCAAGTGCGCCGATTGCCGCGCTGATGGCCGCAATCGCAACATCCCGCAATGTTCGCCTGGTATCCAACTCAAGTTGCGCCTGATGGCGGAGAGGGCTCTCTGGACTGAAATCCGTTACGTACCACATCAGTTGAGAATCCGGATATCCGCGTAAGTTGTGTGGCCGTTTTGAAAACATCAACCGGCGGATGATTAGGATCAGTTTTGATTTGAGGTTTCTCATAAACCCCCTGTTTACCAAAGGTGGGGGGCTTCAAGGCAATCCGGGAGCAAGCATGTTGGGGGAAGTGCCTCATTTTCTTAAGATGCGCACGAAACCCGCCCCAGCTTTCGCCAGAGCGGGCTCAGCACTTCGGTTTACGCCAACGGCAGATCAGTGAATGCGCCGGTCTTTCTGTCGTGGTACTTCAAGATCCGGAGTGCTTCCGGAATCACGACCGGGTTGCCGACGGTAAACATGTAGGTGGTGACCGCCCATTCGGTTCGTTTGAACGTCCGCTTCGGCTTCGGGGTGAGGCGGGCCGCGAAGTGTCGCGAGGTAATGCACATCTTCATGTACTGGAAATCCACGTTCAGACGGCTCATCAGGGCCTTTGTCTCCGT
>CBINJX010000383.1:0-5627 GCA_966251085.1 uncultured Verrucomicrobiales bacterium | reverse complement strand
TGAACGCTGTGCATCTCTGTTCAGGATGGCTACCGGGGCTCTGCTCTGCTTGCTTTGTATCACCGCAGACTGGAGAGTCCGCGACCACGTGTTCTGATCATCTACCTACCTGCCATGCCGAGTATCTACTGCCGAGCACTCGCCGTCTTCACCCTGGCCTCCGCTACCTTTCTGCCGCCCAGCGGCGCTGAACCGATGTCTGCACCACTTTCGTATCCCGTCACTCGCAAGGCGGATAATGTCGATGATTACCACGGCACCAAGGTGCCCGATCCGTATCGCTGGCTGGAGGACGACAATTCCGAGGAAACCAAGGCGTGGGTGAAAGCCCAGAACGAGGTGACTTTCAAGTACCTCGACCAGATCCCGGAACGATCAGCGATCCGCGAGCGGCTCAAGAAACTCTGGAACTACGAGCGTTACGGAGTGCCGTTCAGCGAAGGAGGACGTTATTTCTACACCTACAACAGCGGTCTCCAGAATCAGCGGGTTCTGATGGTGGCGGAATCGCTCGAAGCGAAGCCCCGCGTCCTGCTCGATCCGAATACTCTTTCGCCTGATGGCACGGTGTCGCTGGCCGGCTACAGCGTGTCAGACGATGGCAAGCTGCTGGCCTACGGTCTCGCGCGTGCCGGGTCTGACTGGGAGGAGTGGTACGTCCGCGACATCGAGACCAGCAAGGATCACAAGGACGTGGTGAACTGGGTGAAATTCTCAGGCGCCTCCTGGGCAAAGGACGGCAGCGGCTTTTATTACAGCCGTTACGATGAGCCGAAACCGGGGGAAAAGCTCACTGCACTGAACGAGTTCCAGAAGCTCTACTTCCATCGCCTCGGCACTCCGCAGAGCGAAGATACGCTGGTGTACGAGCGGAAGGATCACAAGGACTGGGGTTTCGGTGGGCATGTGACCGAGGATGGCCGTTATCTCCTGATCTTCGTGAATCGCGGGACGGACCCGAAGAATGCGGTCTTCTACAAGGATCTTCAGGAGCCTGAGGGGAAGGTGGTCGAGCTGCTGCCCGAGTTCGATGCCGATTACGGTTATGTGGCGAATGACGGTGCGACCTTCTTCTTCAGCACCGACCTCGAAGCGCCGCGCGGCAAGGTGATCGCCATCGATCTCCGCAAGCCTGCGCGTGACAACTGGCAGACGATCATCCCCGAGGCCGCGGAGCCGCTGAAGAGCATCTCGCTCGTGAATGAGCGTTTCCTCTGCAGCTATCTCAAGGATGCCCGCGCTTCGGTGAAGATCTATGATCACCAGGGTGCCGCCCCGGCGAAGTTCCGGGAGGAGTTGCAGCTGCCCGGGATCGGGAGCGCATGGGGGTTCTCCGGCGAGCGCAAGGACAAGGAGACCTTCTTCATGTTCACCAGCTTCACCGTGCCTGGGAACATCTACCGCGTGGATCTGGATTCGCTGAAGGCGGAGCAGTTCCGCGAACCGAAAGTGGATTTCGACGCCGATGCGTTTGAGACCAAGCAGGTCTTTTATCAGAGCAAGGACGGTACGAAGGTGCCGATGTTCATCACCCATCGTCGCGGATTGAAGCTGGATGGATCCAATCCGACGATCCTCTACGGTTACGGCGGATTTAACATCAGCCTCACACCTTCTTTCAGCGCCTCGAACCTCGCATGGCTCGAGCGCGGCGGGATTTACGCGGTGGCGAATCTGCGTGGCGGCGGTGAATACGGGATCGAGTGGCACAAGGCGGGAACCAAGGAACGGAAGCAGAACGTCTTCGATGATTTCATGGCCGCGGCGGAGTACCTGATTCGTGAAGGGTACACGAAACCCGCCCGGCTCGGTATCAGCGGCGGAAGCAACGGCGGACTGCTGGTCGGCGCATGCATGACGCAGCGTCCCGATCTCTTCGGAGCGGCGCTTCCGGCGGTCGGAGTGCTCGATATGCTCCGGTTCCACAAGTTCACCATCGGCTGGGCGTGGACCAGTGACTACGGTTCCAGCGAAAACGCCGACGAATTCCGCAGTCTGTTTGCGTACTCTCCGCTGCATCGTCTGCAGGAAGGTGTCCGTTATCCCGCGACCATGGTCACCACTGCGGACCACGACGACCGCGTGGTGCCCGCGCATAGCTTCAAGTTTGCGGCACGGCTCCAGGAGTGCCAGGCGAAGGATGGTCCGCCGGTACTGATCCGGATCCAGACCGATGCCGGTCACGGAAGCGGCACTGCCCTTTCGAAGGTAATCGAAGAAAGCGCGGATGAGTTGGCGTTTCTCTCGAGAGTGCTGGCCGGCGGGCGGGTGGAGACGCGGGCGGATTGATCGATTGTACCGCCGCCCTCCGCCTTCCGCCTTCGCCCACACCAGAGATTAGAGGCGGCACGTCCCTCGCGGAACTCGGGACAGAGCCGCCTCTATACCCCAAAAAAAAGATCACGCCGCTGTCCGGAGCCCGGGTGTTCGTACGTCGCTTTGATGAACACATCCTATGCTCATCAAGATCCTTCTCGCCGTCGTGGCGGTTCTCGCCGTTCTCTCCGTCATCGTTGCAATGCAGCCTTCGGAGTTCCGCATTGCGCGATCGGCTACCATTACCGCTCCACCGGAGGTGGTTTTTGCACAGGTGAACGATCTCCCGAAATGGGAAGCGTGGTCGCCATGGGCAAAGATCGATCCGCAGATGAAACAATCTTACACAGGCCCATCAGCAGGTGTTGGTGCGAGTTATAGCTGGTCGGGAAATAATGAAGTAGGTGAGGGGAGCAATACCATCGTCGAGAGCCGCCAGAGTGAGCTGGTGGGTATGAGGCTCGATTTCGTCCGGCCGTTCAAAGGCAGCAATGCCGTCGAGTTTACCTTCAAACCGGAAGGCAACGGGACCGTGGTCACCTGGAGCATGTCCGGCGAGCGCAACTTCGTCTTCAAGGCGAGGGGCCTGATCATGGACTGCGACAAGATGTGCGGTGATCAGTTTGAGAAAGGGCTGTCGCAGCTGAAGATGGTGGTGGAAGCAGAAGCGAAAGCGGTGGTGGGGACGTAGGCGCTTTCCTTGAGAAGCTTTGCAGCCGTTGGTGATGGCTGTCGCGTTTCCGCTGAGTTAAAGAACCGCCCATGAATACAGATACGACCCATGCACATAGCCGCTCACTCGTGGACATCTCTCTGCTGGTGCTGCGTGTGGCTGCAGGAATTATCTTTGCCGCCCATGGCGCACAGAAGATGTTTGGCGCTTTTGGCGGTCCGGGACTGTCAAAGATAGCGGAAATGATGGGGCCAATCGGCTATCTCGTCGCCATCGGAGAGTTCTTCGGTGGCCTCGGGCTGATCCTCGGGTTCCTCAGCCGTTTCTCCGCCGCCTCGCTGATTGTCATCATGCTCGGGGCCATCATGCAGGTGCATGGCAAGAACGGCTTCTTTCTCAGCGCTCAGGGATTCGAATACAACCTGGCCCTCATCGGCCTTCTTGTGCCGGTCCTGCTCCTTGGCCCCGGCCGCTATGCAATTGCCCATTTCCTTCCCTTGCCGAAATCGCGGACTTCCGGGCGGACGATGACGGCTCTGGAGTGACCGCGTAATATGCGGCGTTTCTTGGAGCGCGGTGTCACGTCGCGGATCTCGCATGCGAGGAGAGAGTAATCAGTTCGGAACCCGCTACCTGCACATGCTCCGATCCTCCAGTGCGCGGCTCTCAACTCGATACTCTCGACTATCAAACTCTCAGGGGCGCTTCACTCTCGAAAGCAGCTCCTCCAGCACAGTGAAATCCACCGGCTTTACAAAGTGATGATCGAAACCAGCCGCGCGAGCGCGGGGGGCGTCCTCCGCATAACCGGAAAGCGCCACGATCATCGTTTTGCCGTAACGCGCGTCACTGCGCAGGCGGCCTGCGACTTCGTAGCCGTCCATACCCGGCAGACCGATATCGAGTAAAACGATTGCCGGTTCAAAAGAGTATGCCGCTGCCACTGCGCCCAGTCCATTGTGGGCCAGCTGAACCTCGTACCCCCGGCGGTGGAGCAGCCGGTACAACCCGGTTGCGGTATCCACATTATCATCCACCACCAGCACGCGCAGCCCGGCGCCGCGTGAGGCTGCCCGGGGGGCGGGAGCATTGAAATTGAGCGGCTTCGGGACCGGCACGGCGGGAAGCCGCACAGTAAAAATCGAACCCGTTCCCGGGCCGTCGGACTGTGCGGTTACTGAACCCCCGTGCAACTCACAGATCCCTCGCACCACCGTGAGCCCGATACCGAGTCCGCCCTCCGAACGCGCAGCGGAGCGTTCTCCCTGTGCAAAAAGTTCAAACATCTGCTCGATCGACTCGGGTGGGAGGCCGATGCCGTTGTCCTGAACCGTGATGACGATCTCTTCCCCCGCGCCGGACAGGGCTGGTTTGCGTCGGCCTTCCAGCCGGATCTGACCGCTCGGCGGCGTGTACTTCGCAGCGTTCGTCAGCAGATTTATTACGATCTGCTCCAGGCGAGTCGGATCCGCCTCCAGCCAGAGGGCACCGTGTTCAAAGGAAGTGGTCAGCGTGTGTAGCCGATTCTTGATCAGTGGTGAGGCCACTTCGATGGCGCTCTCCATCGCATTCGCGGCATCGACGAGTTCTTTCCGCAGTTCGATCCGGCCCCGCGTAATCCGAGAAACATCCAGCAGGTCATCGACCAATCGCGCCAGTTGCGCGGTCTGTCGCGCGATCACATTTGCCGCCCAAAGACGGTTTTCCGTATTTGTGTCTTCCTCCTGCAGCAGGGTCGCCGCAGTGCTCACGCTCGCGAGTGGATTGCGCAGCTCGTGAGCGAGCATGGCAAGGAATTCATTCTTGCGCCGGTCCGCCTCCCGTAACGCAGCGCTCTGCTCCTCCAGCTTTGCGGCCATCCGGATCCTCTCCGTGACATCGCTGGCGATTTCTCCCGCGCCGAAAATATCACCCTCCGCGTTCCGAATCGGAAAAAAACGTAGATCAAAGACGCGGCGTTCCCGGTTTGGATCGCCGAACTCCGCGGTGACCACAACGTTCTCGCCCCGGAGAGCACGTCCGAAGAGATCCATGGCGTGCTGCTGCTGTTCTGGCAGATGCGCCAGAGCGTCGGCCAAACTCCCTCCGACCCGGGCCTCGGTGCCGAAGATGCGCTTGAACTCTCGCTGATAAGCCGTGTTAGCGGCGATGAAGCGAAACTCGGGATCAAGGGCGACGATGAGTTCCTGAGTGCCTTCGGTGATTCCTTCCAGCAGGGAATGAGCGGCGCGGATCCGCTCCTCACCAATGCGGAGCGCTTCCTCGGTCTGTTTGCGCTCGGTGATATCGGCAACAGTCCCGTCGAGACTTACCAGACGCCGATCGCTCCCATGTCCGGTAAACCGGGCGCGGCCGACCGCATAAATCCATCGGACGGTGCCGTCGGGGTGAACCACTCGATGCTCGTCGGCATACGGCTGTGGGTTTTCGAGCTGAATCGCTGCCTGAATTTTTGCCCTGACCCTTTCCCGGTCGTCGGGATGGATGATGTTTATCGCAGTCTCGTAGTCCAGGCGCTCGCTCGTGACCCCGAATATGGTCCGCAGACGCTCATCGGTGACCAGTTCGTGCGTGACGGGAATCATGTGCCAGGTGCCGAGCTGTGCGGCATCGAGAGCAGCCCGCCACTGTTCAGCCA
>CBINJX010000382.1:0-5629 GCA_966251085.1 uncultured Verrucomicrobiales bacterium | reverse complement strand
CCTCGGAATGCAGGACCGTAGAACGAGTCGATCTCGGCGAATGACGGCAGCGCCGCTCTAGCGATTGCTTCCGGGTTTGGGGTGGTGCTCTCAAAGCATCCCTCCAGAAGGTCATTGAAGAGCTCGCTCCGGTCTCTGGTTGAGATCGTCATCATCCAAGCCAGCGCTGCGCTAGGATCTTTCCGCGCCCATCCTCTGGCCACGGATTTCCTCAGATTCCAGCTCTGCTGGTGTGTTGCCGCAAATGCCGCCGCAGCTTCCGGATCTTTTTCAGTCCAGATCTCGACCAGTAAGCGAGTGGCTTCCAATGGGAGGCTGTCAGGGTTGCCGATAGTCGATGAGAGGACAGCTGCGAAATCTTCCGTCGCAAATTGTTCTGCTATCCGCCCGATCTCGTATCGCCGATGCAGCCGGCTGGTAAACAGTGATGCCTGTTGGATTGCCTGTGCGGCATCGGTGACCTCCAGTTTGACCGGAGTGGTTGTCCGAAAAACATCGTGTTTGGCTTCCACGGGGGTGATTGCCGCGGTGTTACCGATTGCTGGAGTGTCGGGTCTCTGGAAATCACCAGGGCGTTGAACAAAACCGAATAGTGCGCCCATCGCCGCACACGCAGGAACAATCACCCAGCGTTGCTGAAACTTCATGGTCTTGGAATTCCGGTGCTGGAGTGCGTGCGTGAGTCTGTGCGCGAAGGCGCAGTGTTGTTGGGAGCACTTGGAGGCTCCAGCAGTTGCTGTTTCTCCTCCGGAGAGAATAGCCGGGTTTGCTGCAGCCACTGTCGAGCAGGTGTCGGATTTGAACTTCCGAGCCACGCGGCGATTCCTTCCTTCAAGTATCGATGACCGTCACTGAGAGTCTGCGAGAGTGCGACTGCCGTATCCGGATCAGCTTTGAGTCGGAGTGCTTCCACGATTGTTCTGCCAGTAAATGCGTCGCGATCTGTTCCGGGGGGGAGTTGCTCCAGTGCTTGTTGTACCTCGATCGTGCCTCGTTGCCGCACGATGTATTTGACGCTGTCCTCCATCCACTTGTCTTTTACACCTCCAGAAGGAAGTTGCAGAGCAATCCCAAGCACATCACGGGGTGAGGTCTTGTTGAAAAGGAGATAAAACGGGAGAGTATCCGTAGCTCTCATTTGCTCCGTCTCAGGTAGATCGTTCAGAAAGGAGATCGCCGACTCGGTTGCTCCATTTTTGATGAAACTCTGCATGATATCCTGTGCGGAGCTCCCCAGAGTGGCACCTTGTTCCGTCTCAGCTTTGTAGAGTTCTGCGGCGCGTTGAGGCTGATCTTTCGCCAATAGAGGGAGCATGGTGGCGAGGATTGCATCACGCGCAGCGCCTGGCTCAAGCTGCTGAGCCCACTTCAGTGCACCGATGGAATCCCGTCTCATCCATTCCCAGCAGCTTTGAAAGCGTGCGTTCTGTGCCTCCGGAGCGCTCGTGACGTTATGCTCGATGAGAAGAGTTAAAGCCCTTTCCGGAGTCTGGGATGTCAGATGATCCGCAGTAACGATTGCGGCCTCACGCGCGAGTTCCGGATCGGTGAGGCCACTCACCCATGTCATGACTGCTTCTTCGTCTGCCTTTAGCAGTTCCCGGACGCTCATACTCAAAGCGGCCCACCGACCGATCCCTGCCTTGAGCCGCAAAGCCGCATCGATAGCGGCACCGGGATCCCGGCGAGCCCATTCGTTGAAGATCGCGCCTTCAATCTGCCCTTGATCTCCATAGTTGGTATCTGGTGAATCCAGCAGAAGGGAGAAGGCCTCTGAGGGATCACGCCCGGCAAGGGTGCGCGCGACAGACGGAAGGATGGAATCCTTTACGGCCTGCCGCTCCCGGGTAGGCAGATTCTTCAGCCATTCCACTAACCCCACGGGATCTGCGCTGGCCCAGGCATGCACCAGTGGATTGAACTGTCCATCCGCGACAAGCAGTCGCTGCCGCTCTTTCGGCGACACACCATTGATATAAGCACGAGCCGCTGGTGCATTTTGCTCCAGCCAATAGGCGAGCAACTCCCGCCTCAGCGCCTCATATTTGCGGCTGCCGGGCTTTTGGAGTAACTCCAGCACGCGTGGGAACTCCTTCAGGGGAATGCTGGAAGCAAACTCGTAAAGTTCCTTCACATACTGGCTGCTCTCTTCCGAGCGTCGCCCCGCCAGCATGGCGATTTCGCGGACCCGGCTCTCGAGATCCGCTCCGCGCAATGCACGGCTGTTCACAGTCGCATGTGAATTCAGCGCAGACTCGCTGATGTGCGTTGCCGGTTCAGGGATGCTGGGTTCCTGAGGTAAAAGAGGCTTGCTCTGCGGGCCGGTGCTGCGAACGACGAACCAGCCCAATGCAAAAGCGCCAACTGCACCGAGCCAGGAGATTCCAATACCATTGCGCATAATTTCCGGGGGATAACTCTGCGTCTATCATCCGTGCCACACGATGTAACGCGAAAAGGAGCCTCGTCGCTGACTCGAGCTGACCGCAGCATACCGGAGTTCCTTCACCGCCCAGATTTCTTCCTCCCCGGCTTACCGCAATTTCCGAGAGGTGCGCACAGGAAGGGCCACATTTCGGGCAAGACAATGGAATGTGCGCATGTGGAGGGCCGCATTTAGCAGAAATCCTGCAAACGTACGCACCACGAGGGCCGCATTCCGCAGGAATCCTGCAAACGTACGCACTGTGAGGGCCGCATTTTGAGGAAATCTGCCAAACGTACGCACCGGAAGGGCCGCATTTTGAGGAAATCCGCCAAACGTACGCACCGTGATGCGCATCCGAGAGGCCGCATTTCCCGAAGAGGAGCTGTAAAGAAAGGCAGGGCTTGGCCGCAGCACGGCACAAGAAGCTCAAAAAGAACGGAAAGGCAACCGATACAAATGGAACCTCATTTCTGCACTTTTTGTGCCGTTTAGGAAGCCGCAGAGCGCGAGTGAGACCAATCTCCGCTCCATCGGCGAAAAAACCATTTCCGAACGGAGCGGCTTCTGATTTCTTGTCGGCCCTTTGCGATGAAGATCTACATCGACGGCAGCTTCTACTCCCAAGCCGATGCGAAAGTGTCCGTGTTTGACCACGGACTCCTCTACGGTGACGGCATTTTTGAGGGCATTCGCTTTTATAATGGGCGAGTATTCAAGCTGGAGGAACATATTGATCGGCTCTGGGACTCCGCTCGGGCGATCTGCCTGACGATTCCAATGACGAAGGAGGAGATGGTGGCCGCGCTTCTGGAGACGATCCGCCAGAACGGTCTCCGCGACGGCTATATCCGGCTCCTCGTCACCCGCGGTGTCGGCAATCTCGGCCTCAGCCCGGATCGCTGCCCCAAGGCTTCTGTGATCATCATCGCGGCGACTATTGCTCTCTACCCCGAGGAGAAATACCAGACCGGCATGGAGATGGTCACCTGCGCGACGCGCCGCATCTCGCCGGCTGCGCTCTCCCCGGCGGTGAAGTCGCTCAACTACCTCAACAACGTTCTCGCCAAAATCGAGGCGAACCACGCCGGCGCCGATGAGGGGCTGATGCTCAATGAGGAGGGGTATGTTGCGGAATGCACAGGGGATAACATCTTCATCGTCAAGCGGGGCGAAGTTTTCACTCCGCCGATCTACTCTGGCGGCCTCCGTGGCATCACGCGGCAGGTGGTGTTCGACATCTGTGCGGAATTTGGCCTGAAAGTCACGGAGACGGAGTTGACCCGGTATGACATTTACACTGCGGATGAGTGTTTCCTCACCGGGACGGCTGCCGAGGTGATCGCTGCCATTCGCCTCGATACCCGTCCGATCGGCGAGGGGAAGCCGGGTGCTCTTACTCAACGGGTGGTTGCCCGGTTCCGTGAAATTACTCAGAGCACCGGGACTCCCATTTACGAATCATAAGAAAAACACCGCATTGCACTAAAGCCAAAGCATGCTTGCAATGCGGTTCAACCAGACGGACGGATTTGTGATATCTTCCTGCAAGCCATGACCTGCGACGTCTGCAAGCAAAACCAAGCTTCTGTTTTCCTGACCCAAATCGTGGATGGCAAGATGCAGAAGGTGAACCTCTGTGAATCGTGCTCCAAGGAGAAGGGCGTGACGGATCCGACAGGCTTTGCGCTTGCGGATCTGTTGCTCGGTCTCGGGGCCGCGCAAGAACTCGAACGCGGAGGCGGTGTGCAGAAGTGTTCCGTCTGCGGTTTTACGCAGGCGGATTTCAAGAAGACGGGCCGTCTCGGCTGCGCGCATTGCTACGAGACTTTTGCCGACGGTCTCCAATCGCTCCTGAAGGGGATGCATAAGGGGACCGCCCATGTCGGGAAGGTGCCTTCACGCCTGCTCCTCAGCATGGAACGTGAGCAGACACTGAAAGGGCTTCACCGCGATTTGCGCAAGGCGGTGGCGGAGGAGGACTACGAGTCCGCTGCCCAGATTCGCGATCGCATCCGCAAGCTCGAAGTGGAGGCCTGACCTATGGCGATTCACAACATTCTCAACAATCCGGGAGAGTGGCTCCGCAGTGAAGGGCCGCATCATCAGATCGTCGTCTCCAGCCGTGTGCGTCTTGCCCGGAATCTGAGGAATTTCGCCTTTCCGGGCTGGGCAAAGAAAACCGAACGGCTTCAGATCCTGGAAACGATCAAACCCAAGGTCGAGGAACTGAGCGAGATGCATGAGGCGGATTCGGTGTACTCGCAGGATCTTTCGGCTCTGGAGAAGCAGGTCCTTGTCGAGCGTCACCTGATCTCTCGTGAACACGCCGCGAAGGGCGTGGGCTCTGCGGTGGTGATGAACCGTAAGCACACTCTTTCGATCATGATCAACGAAGAGGATCATCTGCGCATGCAGGCGATTCGCTCGGGGCTTCAGCTCAAGAGTGTCTTCAAGATGATCGACAAGGCGGACAGTGAACTCGAGAACAAGCTCGACTTCGCCTTTCACTCGCAGCTGGGTTATCTCACCGCGTGTCCGACTAATGTCGGCACTGGGATGCGGGCATCTGCGATGGTTCACCTTCCGGCTCTGGTGCTGGGTGAGCAGATCAATCAGGTCATCCAAGCCGTGAATAAGATTGGTCTCGCCGTCCGCGGTCTATACGGGGAGGGGACCGAGGCGCTGGGGAATCTTTTCCAAGTCTCCAACCAGACCACTCTGGGCGAGAAGGAGGAGGACATCATCGAGCGTCTCAACAAGGTGATCATTCAGATCATCGAACACGAGAACAACGCCCGGCAGATGCTGCTTCAGAAGAAGCAGACGACGCTGCTCGATCATATCGGGCGCGGATACGGCATTCTCCGGTACTCCTACTCGATGAGTTCGAAGGAGGCGCTCAACCTGCTTTCGTTTATGAAGCTCGGCATCGATCTGGGCTTGTTTCCGGAGGAGTGTCGCATGGCGGTCGATGAGTTGTTCATGGAAACTCAGCCTGCGCATCTCCAGAAGGGCTCGCAGCAGAAACTCGCCGCCGAGGAACGGGATGCGCTCCGTGCGCAGATTGTGCGGGAGAAGCTGAAGAATTTTCCGACGCCGGATGTGAGTAAGGTGAAGAGTGGCGGCAGGGAAGGGGCTTCGGAGAGCGGTGAACTGACGGCGTAGAGGGCACCTTGTAGCGCAGACATCCCTGTCTGCGGG
>CBINJX010000381.1:0-5630 GCA_966251085.1 uncultured Verrucomicrobiales bacterium | reverse complement strand
AGCCGAAGACCAAGTTCCAGGATCTGGTAAGGATTATGGTTGATGCCGACCTCGCAATGATCGATGGTGGCAAGCTTCCGGAGCCCGATCTCGGCGTCCTCGCCGCGGTTGAGAAGGCTCGGGCAGAAGAAATGGCGGTCAAATAAGACCGGAAAGCTAGCCCGCAAGCGAAAAACCACTTGACCGTCAAAAGGGTGGCATCCACTGTTGCCGCCCCATTTTACCTAACCACCGAGCAATTTTCTTATGAGTCGAGTTTGCAGCATTACAGGAGCGAAGCCGCGCCGCGGCTCGGTCATTCACCGGCGTGGTCTTGCCAAGAAAAAGGGTGGCATCGGTCAGCACGTCACCGCGGTGGTTCCGCGCGTTTTCCAGCCGAACCTTAAGACCAAGCGGATCTGGGTTCCTGAGCTGAATCGCTTCGTGACGGTAAAGGCCACTGCTCGTGCCTTTAAAACCGTGACGAAGAATGGTGCGTATGCCACGCTGAAGAAGGCTGGTCTGGTCTAATCGACCACCGAGCTCTTCTTCAGACCCCCAACATACCCACCGCACCATGGCTTACAGCGTCACGAGCAAGAAATCCGGCAAAACCTACTTCCTCCACGAGCGCAAGCAGGAGCTGAAGGGCGGCCAGCAGGTCACTCTCTACTTCTTCGCTGCTGAGCAAAAGGATGGTGCGATCGACAAGTTGCCTGAGGGCTACGAGGTTTCTGAGAACGCGACCACTGGTCTGCCGTTACTCAAGAAAAGGAAGGCTGATTCAGCCGCCTAAGTAGCACAGTCATTCTTGAACTTTTCTGGCGACCAGGACTCCGGTCCTCGGTCGCCAGTTTTGTTTTTGGCCACGAAGTGGGACATAAGACACAAGTGGGAAGACTCGGTTTCCCTGTTTTGAGTTCCTGTGTAGTTTTACGGCTCTTTGTGGGGCTTGTCGGCTTTTCCCGGCTTTTCAGTTTCTACGCCATCCCTTTTCTTTTTGTTTCTTTTGTGCCTCTTTGTGGCCCTTCCGTTTCTGATCCATGACTCAGCCCAAACCTATTCCTGTCACGATTCTCACCGGCTTTCTCGGGGCTGGTAAAACGACGCTGCTGAATTACATCCTGAAGCAGCAGCACGGCTATAAGTTCGCGGTCATCGTCAATGAGGTGGGTAAGATTGGTATCGACGGTATGCTCGTCGAAACGGCGAAAGACGAAGTGGTGGAGATGAGCAATGGCTGTCTCTGCTGCACGGTTCGCAAGGATCTGGTGAAGGGTGTGCAGAACCTTCTCAAGAAGGGTGGTTTTGATTACCTGCTGATCGAGACTACCGGGATCGCTGATCCCGGCCCGGTCGCTCAAACTTTCCTCAACATCCCGCAACTCCAGCAGTATGTGCGGATGGATTCGATCATTACGGTGGTCGATAGCGAGCAGATCGAGAAGCAGATGAAGGAGACGGAGACCGCTCGTGAACAGATCGCGATGGCGGATTTCGTTTTGCTGAACAAAACCGATCTCGTGGATGGGGCGCATCTCGAGCGGCTGGAAGCGAAGGTCCGCGAACTCAATCCGCATACATCCCTTTTCCGGACGAACCAGTCTCAGGTGAATCTGAAGGAGTTGCTGGATATGCACGCCTTCGATCTGGACAAGAAACTTTCGATTGATCCGGAGTTTCTCAATGAACTCCGCCAGCGGCATCATCACGACATCACCTCGTTTTCATTCGAGTTCGATAAACCGTTCGTGATCGAGGCGCTCGAGAAGTTCGTCCAAGAGCTTTCGGAGACGGAGAAGATCTACCGCTCCAAGGGATTCCTCTGGATTGTCGGCAATCCACGGCGTGCCATATTTCATGGTGTGAACAACCGCTTTACTCTGATGTGGGATCGGCTCTGGGAGAAGGAAGAGAAGCGGACGAGCCAGTTGGTATTTATTGGTAAAGAACTCCAGGAGGCACGCGTGAGGAAGCAACTGGAGCAGTGCCTGGCGAAGTAACGCTGAGGTAACCAAACCTTCCACCCGACGGCTCGTGGCATCGTTGCCTCGGCCGTCGGGTTTTTTTGTCTGCAGTTTTGCCCGGGGCGGCTCGGGTTGATTTAAGAGGAATTCTGGCCACCTTGCATCCGCCGGACTCCGGAAACTAATTATACTGGCCGCACTGGCTTTTACTGATGCGGCCTTCTGCACGTTTGCGGTTTCCTGAATCGCAGGCGTTTTTTTGCCGTTAACTCATCTCCCTATCGAAATGTTTTCGCTGCTTCTCAACGGCCGATCTTGGAGCTTTGTGTGCGTCCTTGTCGTGTTGCTCCTTGGTGTGAATGCCTCGGCTGAAATGGATGCGGAACGGGCCAGGAACCTTGTCGTCCTGGATGAAGTCAGCGTGCAGAACCTGCAGATTGAAACGGTCACCGCAGATGAGCAGACTTTCGAGCAGATCGTCTTTGCTCTCGGCCGGGTCGAGCCGATCCCGGGAGCGCGAGCTTTTGTGTCGAGCCCGGCCACAGGGCGAATCGTGGAGGTGAAAGTAGCGCCTGGGGATATGGTGCAGGCGGGAGCTGAGGTGGTCCGCCTGGAAAAACAGAACTCGGGGGAGGGGAGTGGGGATTCGGTGGTGTCTTTGACGGCACCCATTAGTGGGATGGTCACTGCGGTGCATGTGCATCAGGGCGAGTCGGTCTGGCGGATCCACAAGCTACTCGAGGTTACAAATCTTCGTGACGTGGACGTGATTGCCAGGATTCCTGAGCATGAGGCGTCATTGCTTCAGGTAGGTACTCGGACGCGGGTTCGTGTGCCGGCGGCTTGTGACAAAGAATTCCGGTCTCAGTTGGTGCGCTTTGGCACAGAGGCCGATCGGAAACACGGAACGGTGGAAGCTTATTTCCGTCTCCAGAACCGTGACCTGCTGATGCGCCCCGGAATGCGGGCGGAGTTTCGGATTTCCGCTGCGGTACGGCCCAATGTGACCGCAGTGCCTCGCGAAGCTGTGCAGGGAAATGGGGCGCAGCGTTTTGTATTCATCAAAGATTACGAGCTTCCTAACGCTTTTCTTCGGGTGCCGGTGGCCATCGGGCAGCGGAATGATCGTTTCGTGGAAATCACTCGTGGGTTGATGCCCGGTGACGAGGTGGTCACGACCGGCGCCTATGCCTTGAGTTCGGCAGGAGGGGGAACAGTCAGCCTCAAAGCAGCACTCGATGCGGCTCATGGCCATGAACATCATGAGGACGGAACACCTGTGGGCTCAGCGCATGCGGACGAGCATGAGGAGCATGATGGACATTCCAATCCACGCTCGTACAGCCCGCTCACTATGTTCTTTGCGAGCTTTAGCTTTCTGCTGCTCGGTTTGCTTTACCTGAATCGCGTGCGCGACCGGGATCTTCCTCAGTGAGCCATGCTCGATCCGCTGATTCGATTTTCTCTGCGACACCGTCCGTTAGTATTAGCTGTCGCGCTGCTGGTCCTGGTGGCCGGATGGATCACCAGCCGCGAGTTGCCTCTGGAGGTGCTGCCAGATCTCACGAAGCCGACGGTTACCATTCTTACCGAGTCGCCCGGCTTCTCACCGGAGGAGGTGGAAAATCAGGTCACCCGACCGATTGAATCCGCCGTGCTCGGGACCGCGGGCGTGGACCGCGTACGCTCGAACTCTGATTCGGGCCTTTCGCTGGTTTTCGCGGAGTTTGCATGGGGGACGGATCTTTACCGTGCCCGTCAACTCATTCAGGAGCGTCTGCAGGTGGCAAAGATTCGCCTGCCTGACGGTGTCGTCCCGGGGCTCACCCCCGTGTCATCGCTGATGGGGGAGATCCTTCTCGTCGGTCTCTCCTGCAAGGATGAAAAGCTTGCGCCGGCTGAGTTGCGGACTATTGCGGACACCACGGTCAGGCGACGTCTGCAAAGTATCCCCGGGATCTCCGATGTGCTCGCGATTGGCGGCGGTGTGCAGCAGATCCATGTGTTGCCAGATCCGCGGCGATTAGTGGCGCATGAGTTGACCTTTGAAGCGGTACAGGCCGCCGTCGCGCGCACGGCGGGAAATGCTACAAGTGGATACCTGAACGTAAACTCTAGGGAGATGGCAATTCGGACTCTCGGGTTAACGACCGATCTGGCCGAGTTGCGTCGTACGGCGGTGAAGATCGAGGGCGATCACGTCATTCTCCTCGGCGATATCGCACGGGTGGAATACGGCACCCAGTTAATGCGCGGGGATGCCAGCGTAAATGGGCGTCCCGGGGTGATTCTCAGCGTGGACAAGGCACCGGGGTTTGACACGCTCCGGCTGACATCAGAGGTGGAGCGTGCCCTGGAAGAGTTGCGCCCCACTCTTCCTGCCGGAGTCGAGGCGACGGTGCTTTTCCGTCAGGGTGACTTCATTGAGCGCTCGATCTCGAATTTGCGCGAGGTCGTTCGTGACGGTGCGATCATCGTAGCGATCGTTCTGTTTCTTTTCCTTCTGAATGTCCGGACAACGCTGATCACACTCTCAGCAATTCCTCTATCCTTCGCGATCACAATGCTCGTGTTCCGCTGGCTGGAAGTAAGCGTGAACACGATGACACTCGGCGGTCTGGCGGTGGCGATTGGAATGGTGGTCGATGATGCGATTGTCGACGTGGAGAATGTCTTTCGGCGACTCCGGGAAAATGCGCGACTGGCCAAGCCGCTCCCCGTGCTCGAAGTCGTGGCGCGAGCCTCCAGCGAAGTGCGCAACAGCATCTTCTACGCAACCGTGCTGGTCGTGGTGGTCTTTCTTCCATTACTGGCGCTGCAAGGTTTGGAGGGACAACTTTTCGCGCCAATCGCACTCGCAACGATTGTCAGCATCGCGGCTTCATTCCTCGTTTCGCTGACGGTCATTCCGATTCTCTGCTCGTTTTTTCTCAACGGTAGCCGGGGCACCGGGGACAAGAGCACGGTGCGTGATGGCTTCCTCGTGAGGCACTTGAAAGGAATCGTGGAGCGTGTCCTCCTGCCATTCGCCCTTCGGAAACCGTTGCTCATGTTGGTCCCGGTCGCCGCCTTGATGGCTGCGGCGATCTCCTTGTATCCGACAATGGGCAAGGAGTTCCTGCCGGCTTTCAATGAGGGGAGCGCTACGGTTTCATTGATCTCCGCACCGGGCACATCGCTCTACGCTTCTAATCAGGTCGGAGAAGTTGCCGTGCGCCTGCTTCGGACGATTCCCGAGATCAAAAGCATCGGACGGCGAACCGGGCGCGCTGAGCGCGATGATCACGTGGTGCCGGTTTCCATCAGTGAGTTCGACTTGGAGTTTCATTCCAATGGCCGGTCGCGCACTGAGGTGCTCGCTGAAGTGCGGCGCCAGCTCGGCACGATTCCGGGAACTTTTGTCAATGTGGGCGCCCCGATTGCACACCGCCTCGCTCACATGCTCAGCGGCGCTTCCGCGAAGCTCACCATCAAACTCTTCGGAGCTGACCTAGAATCGCTGCAACTCACGGGCGAAGAGATCGCCGAACTCGCTCGCAGCATCCCGGGATTCACAGATGTGATGCCCAAACAAAAACAAATAGTTGAATTAGCAGCTGAGCCACGACCCTGGCAAAGTATATTCTGGCTTCTTGCATAATGTACAATATCATATACAGTCAAAAAATAGGAGGCATAGTTCAT
>CBINJX010000380.1:0-5634 GCA_966251085.1 uncultured Verrucomicrobiales bacterium | reverse complement strand
TCAAAGCCCGTCGTGTGCTGCTCGATGGATTCCCGGTCTTCAAGTCCGTCCCGCAGGATCACATGGAGGATCGCGTGGAGCACTGCGAGATCGGTCCCGGGCCGAACCGGTAGAAAAAGATCCGCATTGCGTGAGATGGGTGTCATCCGCGGATCCATGACGATCAACTTTCCGCCGCGATCCCGGCAGCGCCAGATGTAGTCCGTGGTAATGGGAGAACACTCGGCGGTATTCGAACCCGCAACGAAAAGCACCTGCGTCTCCGGAATGTCCGACCAGGGATTTGGAGAGCGATCCACTCCGAAAGCCGCTTTGTAGGCGGTTCCGGCGGAAACCATACAGAGGCGGCCGTTGTAATCGATATGCCGGGTGCCGACCACCGCACGCGCGAATTTCCCGAGTAGATAACTCTTTTCCGTCGTAAGCGATGCCCCGCCGTAGATGGCCACGGAATCGTTGCCATACCGGGCCTGAATTTCGCGAATCCGCTGGACGGTAAAATCAAGCGCTTCGTCCCAACTCGCAGGACGAAAGCCGTCGCCGCTGCGTAACAGTGGATCGAGCAGGCGGTCCGGATGACCATTCTGCATGTAACGCCTCACCCCTTTCGGGCAAAGCATGCCGCGGTTGAAGGGGAACTCTTCCCACGGCTCAAAACCAATGACCTGATTACCGCGGACTTTGAGTTGGATGCCACACTGTTGTCCGCAGAAGCAGCAGTGTGTCTTCACCAATCGCTCCGCTGGATGGCGCGCCTCGTCCTGCCACCCACCCGGCGGACTCATTGCGAGATGCGGTCCGTAAAGGTCGCGCAGTGTGGCGTCAGGCAAGGGAGGTTTGGCCATGAGACTCTCGTTTCAAACGCAACTGTGCGGTGGCGAGCGTGCGGCGTTTGCATGCGGGACAAAGCTCCTGCCAGTTTCCGCCGGGAGCATCGGTGGTGTAATCGAAGCCGATCTGCGGAAGCACGATCTTGAGATCATCGACGTGCATCCGCGAGGCGAAGCGTTCTCCACAGCGGACACAGTGCGCCCCTTCCCCCTCTGCGCCAACGGTGTGATAAAGTTTGACCCCAAATTGCGCGGGTCGCTGAAAGATATGGAAGAACTTTCCAAACGGTAGGAAGAGCAGCGCGGCAACAACAGTGATTGCGTGGAGGATCGAAAGAAATCCGTAGAAAGCGCCGTGCATCCATACACTGGAGACGGTAAGCGCCAGCCCTGTGATCGAGATCGCGAAGAGCAGCACGATCGGGAAAAGATCCATCGCGAAGGATTGCACAGCCTGGGCGCCGCGATCGAGCATCCGCCGCCAGAGCGAGAGTGCGATCCCGCCGAGCACCATCAGGGCCGAAAGATCGAGCGCGTGGAATAGCAGCCACGAAAACACCGTCGGCACCCGGAAGGAAAACACCGGGAACCCGAAGAGATAGGTGACATACATGAACTGGTCGTCGAGTCGCGTGGTGAAATGCATCCAGCCGAAGACCAGCGGGAAAGTGATCGCGGCAGCGAGGATACAACCCCAGAAAAGAAGCTGGTGCATCCACCAGCGCAAACGCGAGCGCCGGGCAATGAAGGATTGCGCGATGATATGCGTGCCCGTCGCCGCCGCAACACGGGCCGAGCTACGGGCGATCCCTTGCGAGAAAAAGAGCTGCCAGCCACGCCGCCAGTAAAGCTGGGTCGGCGGTTTCTGAAGCCAGACATAGTAGTGATACGTCACGCCCCATGTCGCAAAGATTGTGGCAAAGGTATAGATGACGAGCGCCGCGTCGAAGTTCTGCAGATTGCGCGACCCGACTACGATCGCTGCGACGAGCAGGCCAGTCGCCAAGCTCGCCCACGCTCCCGCGCGAAGCCGATCCGCCGTACGGCGCATCGCTGGCGGCAAGGTGATCTCGATGGCGTGCTGCCGCGGGAGGAAGACACGTTCATTGGTAAACCACAGCGCCACCGCGGTCGCCGAGAGCAGTACAAAGCCGGGCCACACTACACCGAGCTGGTCCATGAAGAATCCGAGCACCAGCGGCGGGAAAAAACCGCCAAGGCCTCCCATCGCGCCAACCAGACCGCCAACAGTGCCGGTGTCGGCCGGAAAATACTGAGGAACGAGCTTAAAAACCGCGCCGTTGCCGACGCCGAGGAGTGCCGCGCAACCGAGTGCGCCGACTGTGAACGGCACAATCGACCGCCACCCGAGGAGCAGCGCAAAGATGGCGACGCCAAAAAAAACACCCGAAAGGACTCGTGCACCACCGATCCGGTCAGCAAGCCAACCACCCGCGACTCGCATTACTGTCGCCAGGACTACGAAACCCGCCGTACGAAAACCTGCATCCGCAAGGTTCATGCCAAACTGATCGCGCAGCAGTATGGGAAGGTAGATAGCGAATGCGACAAAGCCACCGAAGGTCAGGAAGTAAAAGGCCGCAAGCACCCATGCCAGCGGGGCGCGACCGAGTAGCGCAGACGTTTCAGAAAAACCTTTGGGCTTCGCGGCGAGGGACGCATCCCGGGCCAGCTTCCAGAATACGATCGCATTGACTAACAGCAGCACAGCGACACCGCGATAGACATTCTGCCAGCCAATCGCCGCGGCCATCACGGGGCCGAAGAAGACGATCACCGACTGGCCAATATTGCCGAGCCCGTAAACACCAAGTGCGCTCCCCTGCTTCTCCGCGGGAGCCCAGCGCGACACGTAACCGACACCGATGGAAAATGAGGCGCCCGCGACTCCAAGAAAGAACGCGATGGCAAGGAGCTGTCCATAACTCCCTGCGAACGGAAGCAGGAAGGCTGGAACGACGCAAAATGCCATCAGTAGCGTAAAAACACGCCGGGCGCCGAAGCGATCTGTAAGCATTCCCATCGGCAGCCGGGCCACAGATCCCAGAAGCACCGGCACCGAGACCAGGAATGCCGTTTGCGTGGCCGAAAGGCCGAATTTCTCTCGGAATACCGGAGCAAACGCGCTCACGAGTCCCCACGCGGCAAAGCACATTGTGAACGAAATCGTCCCGAGAAGCAGGTGACGAATGTAGGGAGCACTCATGGCTGCCATGTGCCATCGCTTCGAGGCCGTTCAGCGGTTGCATCAGCATTCGGCCGAGTGATTAATCAAGGCCAATTGGGCCAGACGGCAACGCCCCGCCTGACATCGCCCCGGGATCAGGGTCCAAGTTGTGAGCATCCAACGATGCGGAGCGCGTGAAGAAGATGGAGAAAGTAGACCGCTATGGCGCGTCACCCTACCCGGTAGGGTCCGCGCGCCGCGCGTGCCTCTTCCAGAGTAGACGTGGTATCACTCTCCGTGCGCCCTCCCGGCGGTCGGCGGCGCGACCGCCCTACCGCCGGGAGGGCAGCCGCAAGTCTGTACTCCATTTCACCCCCGCTACGCTCATTCGCTCTGATCCGCCGGTGCACGGCTCTCAACTCGATACTCTCAACTATTCACTTCCAGAGAGGATCTCCGGTTCATCGAGAAAGATGAAGAACGTCCGCCTTACTGCGTCGCTCCGCCCTCGCGTGACGTGAACCTATCCAACCCGGAACGCCCCTTCTCCACACTCGCTGCTTTCCAAACCGGTCCATCCGCCACGTGCGGAGGCAACGTCTGGCCGGGCTGCAGTTCCGGCATCGGAGTATCCGCCACGCGGAACACCGGCAGGATCGGATTTCCTCGGTCATCTTTCTGATACGCCTCGCCTTCCTTCTCCATCAGTAAGCACGCAAAGACGAGCCCGCCCGGCTGTTCCCCGATCAGCACCTCGATGTCATAGAAGTTCCCGGCCTTCACACGAATCGCATCTCCGCGGGCAAAGCCATTCGGGATCTTTGTCCAGCCGTAGTCGTAGTTCGTCTCCGCTTTCCACTCCGTATCATGTTGCTGCCAGCAGCGATCCAGCACGACCTTTCCGTTGAAGCGGACAACCATCACGTCATCGCCAGCACCGACGAAACGATAGGTGCCATCCGCCGGAGGTGAGACGCGCCCCTTGTAATGCACGAGCCAGCGGCTGGGCTGCACTTCCTTCTCCATCCCGAAGGCCTTCGGCCCTACGTCGGCACTCATGTTCGGGATCATAATCTGTGAGGCATAGAGCGGCTGCGGAGCGCAGAAGTAGTCCTTGAGAATGCTCTCCCGCCAGCTCTGCGCAACAAACCGGCGGAACACGGTTTGATACTCCTCCGGCGTCATCCCGGTCGGCTTCTTCCGCTTCGTTTGCTTGAGATCGTAAAACGTGCCGACGAGTGCGCTGGGAGATTTGTTGGTATCACCGAAGCGGGTCATCGTGCCGCCGGCGCGCCCTGCTCGGGCCATCGCCTCGGCCACTTTGTCGCCGATCCCTTCGAGGGCGCTGAGGGTCCCCGTGACCTTGCCGTTGAGGTTCATGATTGGGCCAGCATCGACCTTGAGAGTGGTATCAGGACCAGCGGACGTCACCGCTTCAATCATCCGGCTGCTCGCCGGTGGAGCAATCGGAACCGGCGCCTGGGGCTCCATGCTCGGTTTTTCGACGGGAACATCGGGCATGTTCTCCGCCGGAGCGATGGGACCATCAGCGGCGAGGAAATCCGGTGGATTCTCCTGGATCTTAAACATGACCGCACTTCCGCCGACGATCACGATTACCGCATGGACAAGCAGCGAGAGACTGAAGAATCGCGCCTGAGCCAGAGCCCGTTGGACCCGGAGGAATAGCGGTTTTGATGAGGTTTGGTTAGCCATAAGCGACACACGTTGAATGTCGCCTCGCGCCTTTAGCATCAGGGATGCCCGGGCCGTGTGAATTGCTTCCACAAACTTCCTCCCGGCCCGAAGATGCTGTATTTATGCCGCTCGCACGCCCGTGAACGATAACCGTTGGGATGCTCGAAATGGCAAGTTCGTACGTTTATTCGAGCAATCGGAGCGGATGCGAAGTATCCATCACCGGACCCGCACGCTCATATCTTATCCGCGTGGGCCTTTGTTCTTTTCGAGCCCTCCCGTGAAATGGGGTGCGAGACCACGCCCCGGGACACCTCCTGGAGTCCCGAAAACCACCAGTCGTGCGCGCGCGACAACCAGTCGTACATTTTCACAAACCGGTTGCCTCGCGCCGGCAACCCGCTGCACAGCCGGGGCAACTGGTTGCTGGGCGGCGGCAACGGGTTGCCCATTCGCCGCAACCGGTAGCCCAGTTGAGCCAACCAGTTGCGCGGCTCGAGCAACCAGTCCCCTCGCGAGGCAACTGGTTGGGGGCGACAAGCAACCAGTTGCCTGCGACCGACCACTGGTTGTGCGCCGCCGCCGACTGCTAGCAAAACGCCGACCACCACTGGTGCGACGGAAACCACCGGTAGCCGCCGGTATTCCACGGCTAGTCGGCATCCGCCGACTTTTTGTCGCCGCCGTGTGCCCCTTTATTGGTGTGGCACTCCGGTTTGTTCACGGCATGCCACTGGTGGTCAATGGAGTCCCCGCGTCTGTCCTGAAGTGCTTTGAGTGTAACAGCCGTCCGTAAGATTTACGTACGATTAGCAGATCAATACCCAAGACAGAGCTGTGGAACAAAGCCTCCCACAGCTCTTGCTCCATTCAAATATCCCATTGATTCACGATTCCTTCGCAAACATCCTGATTTGG